>NZ_SRUS01000170.1:0-388 GCF_004794715.1 Mesorhizobium sp. M8A.F.Ca.ET.207.01.1.1
GGCTCGTTGCAGGCCTATTTCGATGGTTACTCGATCGCCGGCGATCGCCTGGCCACGCTGCAGGTGCCGGCCGACATCCTGATGGCGCAGGACGATCCGGTGATCCCGTACGCGACCTTCAGCGACTGGCAGCTGCCGCGCCAGGCGCACCTGGAAACCGCCTGCTGGGGAGGCCACTGCGGCGTCCTGGAAAACTGGCGGGGGGATGGCTTCTCCGAACGCTGGGTGGCGCAGCGGCTGCGGCGCGTGCTGCAAGGCTGAACCGGCACGGGCGCGCAGGCCGCTACAATGCGGGTTTGCCCTTGAACCGGACCGCCATGCAAGACCAGATCATCCAAGCGTTGCGCCAGAACGAGGCCGACCAGGCCGTGCAGCTGGCCCGGGCATG
>NZ_SRUS01000171.1:0-388 GCF_004794715.1 Mesorhizobium sp. M8A.F.Ca.ET.207.01.1.1
CACCAGCAGCGCCATGGCGAAGGTGAGCAGCACGGCGCCGCCGGCGCTCTGGTACTCACGCGACTCGCCCTTCCAGTTCACCTGCGCGTACTGCGGCAGTTCTTCCTGGGCCACGTTCTGTGCCCAGGCAATGGCCTCGCCCAGCGGATAGCCCGGCGCCAGGCCGGCACTGATGGTGATCGAGCGCAGGCGGTTGAAGCGGTTCAGCGTGCCGGCCTCGGCCACTTCACTCAGCGTGACCAGGTTGGACAGCGGCACCAGCTCACCGGAGTTGGCGCGCACGCGGATCGCGGCCAGGTCGGCCGGGCTGGCACGGCCATCGCGGCCGGCCTGCACCAGCACGTCGTACTCCTCGCCGTTGTCGACGAAGGTGGTGACGCGACGCGAG
>NZ_SRUS01000172.1:0-387 GCF_004794715.1 Mesorhizobium sp. M8A.F.Ca.ET.207.01.1.1
GTCTGCACCGGCAGGTAGCACGGCATCTGCAGGGTCAGTTTCCAGCCGGTCCTGCCGTCCTTCTCTGCCGCAGCGCGCGCGGCGGCCTTCACGTCTTCCGGCAGGCCCTGCAGCCGCGCTTCGTCCTCGATGAACAGCGACCATGCATCGGTGGCGTCGAGCACGTTCTGCGAGAACTTGGCCGACAGCGCCGACAGTTCCTCCTTGATCGCAGCGAAACGCTGCTGCGCCTCCGGCGCCAGCTCGGCACCGCCCAGCCGGAAGTCACGCAGCGTGTTGTCCAGCACCTTGCGCCGGGCTTCATCGAAGCGTGCTGCCTCCGGGCTGGCGGCCAGTGCCTGGTATTGGCGATACAGCGCCAGGTTCTGGTCCAGCGCACTGGCGAAG
>NZ_SRUS01000173.1:0-386 GCF_004794715.1 Mesorhizobium sp. M8A.F.Ca.ET.207.01.1.1
AGCACGTCCAGGTAGCCCCTGCCTTCATGGCCGACACCGATGCTGTTGTTGCCGATCCACCGCGAACCGGCGCCGGTCACCGTGACCTTGCCGGTCGAGCCGGGCAGCGTGGCGATGAAGATGGCGGTGCTTTCCAGCACGCCGCCATTCTGGATGGACAGCTCGCCGCTGCCGGCGTGGCCGATGTCCACGCGCCAAGAGTCGGCGCGGATGCCGTCGACGACAACCGGTGTCATGCTGTCGATGTAGGCATGGTTTTCAACGGTCAGGTTCGGATCGCCATTGCTCCATGCGCCCGGTGCGTACCAGCGGCCATCGAGCAGGTTCGGGTCGCGCACGGTGACCGTGGCCGCGGCCGCCGTCATCGGGCCGCCCATGGCCAGGCC
>NZ_SRUS01000174.1:0-386 GCF_004794715.1 Mesorhizobium sp. M8A.F.Ca.ET.207.01.1.1
CTGGCCACTGGCCAGATCGATCACCGTGCCGGGCAGTGGCTGCGCGCGCACCAGTGCGGCAAGCGCGAGCAGGCACAGCGGCGGCCAGCGGCGGCTAGAACGCCACGTTGAGGCCCATCGAGACGGTGCGGCCGCGACCGTTGCCGCGGTCCAGGATCGGGCTGAAGATGCTGTCGATGGAGGCGTTGTTGTCATAGGACTTGTTCTGCAGGTTTTCGATGTTCAGCCACAGCGTGGCGTTGGGCTGGGGCTTGAAGCTGGCGTAGAAGTCGAGCAGCACGCCGGTGCCGCCGGTCTTGCGGGTCTGGAAGAAGTCATGGCCTTCCTCGGTGGGCCCGGAGTATTCGGCGCGCAGGCCGGCCTGCACGCGCTGCTGCCACCAGCGG
>NZ_SRUS01000175.1:0-386 GCF_004794715.1 Mesorhizobium sp. M8A.F.Ca.ET.207.01.1.1
ATGGAAGTTGGATTGCATCGGTATAGTCATCGTAGCACCATGCGGCTCCGGACAAGCACCGGAGCCGCTTGTTGAGAGCTGAGCAGGCCGCTTGCAGGGCGCGCTCGTTGGCGTCGCTCTCGCCCAAAGCGCTGAGCGCTTCGTCGGTCGCCGTCTCTTCTTTGAGGGTTTCGCGCAACAGCGGGATGGCATCCTTCATGCCGAGTTGCTCCGCCCAGGCGATGAGGGTCCCGTAGCGGGCAATCTCATAGTGCTCGACCGCCTGTGCGGCGCCTACAAGGCCCGCATCGAGATGAAGTTCGCGCCGCTCGACGAGGGCGGCACCTTCTTCACCATCGCCGAGAGCGGCCGCCGTTCCCGGGCCGCGATCAGGCCGCACCCGCGCC
>NZ_SRUS01000176.1:0-385 GCF_004794715.1 Mesorhizobium sp. M8A.F.Ca.ET.207.01.1.1
GGCGAGCAGCGGGCCAACGCGTTACCGGCGGTGATCTTCCTGCAGCTTTAAATCAGTCGCCACCAACGACGAAATCAGATTTGGCCAGCACGCCGGCAATCCTGGCAAATCCCACAATGCTTGCCGCGCCTGCTCGGGTGTCATCTGTCCGGCGATCGCTGCGTTGCTGCTTCTCACCGCGCAACTGAATACCGGTCCCCGACGCGCTTTTGGCCACTGATTCAGGAATACGAGCGCTTCGCGCACTGTGTTGATGTCGTGACGACGTCGTTGGTCTTAACCTGGACCGGCGATAGGAAAGCCAGACCGGTTATTCTTACCTCCCTGCGATCGCACGCTGGATCTTTCATTCGGTGGTTGGTTGCGTGACAGGTTTCGAACGTTA
>NZ_SRUS01000177.1:0-385 GCF_004794715.1 Mesorhizobium sp. M8A.F.Ca.ET.207.01.1.1
GCGCGACTACAGCGGCAACGAAGGCATCGGCCCGCGCGAGATCAGGGTGCGGCTGCTGCCATAGCCGCAGCCGGGGCGCCGCAGCGTTCGCGCTCGGCGTCCATGTCTTCCAGCGGCCGCACCTCGATGCTGCCGAAGCGTGCCCACGGGAAGTCGCGGGCGATGCGCATGGCTTCGTCGCGGTCGCGCGCGACGATCAGGTTGAAGCCGGCCAGCAGCTCGCGGGTTTCGGCGAACGGGCCATCGAGCACGCGGCTGTGTCCATCGCGCACGCGCAGGGGCTGTGCGGTATCGACCGGCTGCAGCTTCTGAGCGGCCAGCAGCGTGCCTTCGGCCTGCAGCTGGTCGGCGTGCGCCAGGCAGTCGCGCATCAGCGCGTTGAATT
>NZ_SRUS01000178.1:0-384 GCF_004794715.1 Mesorhizobium sp. M8A.F.Ca.ET.207.01.1.1
CCGCGAATCTGAAGACGGCCTGGAAGAGTGGCGAGACCCGACCAACGCATCGGCGGCCGTATCGGCGGACCAAACCCTATCCGAAGAGACCCAGCATGTACGAGCCGTTCGAGGCGCAGATCAAGGAAGGCTCGAGGAAGAGCCGGCGCTCTCGGCAGCAAGAGTGCGCTGTCGAGGCCAAACTCTGAAAGGTCCACGTATCCTTTTCCCCTCCCGGTAGTTTGCGACATATACACCGTACCAGTGCTACATCTAGATGTTTGATCCCAGATTTTGATGGGGCATCCTTGTCCTCCGAATCAAGGGATGCGCTATGGGCCAGGTTCTTCATGGGAGCGCCACGACGACAGAGGCGGTCCGTCGAGCGATACAGCATAGTCAAGA
>NZ_SRUS01000179.1:0-384 GCF_004794715.1 Mesorhizobium sp. M8A.F.Ca.ET.207.01.1.1
GCCGGCCCACAGCAGCAGGGCCAGCGCCGTGGCGCGCCACCCCAGTGCCGCGCGGTCGCGGCGGGCCCGCCACAGGCAGGCGACCGCAGCCAGCAGCGGGGCGCCGGTCAGGAAAACGAAGGAACCCGCCCCGGCGGGACCGGGCCACAGGGCCAGCACCAGCCCATGGCACAGCACATACAGCAGCGCCAGCACTACCGGCATGCCTTCCCCCATCCGCAAGGCCGTACGGGCGCACGATAGCGCGCCGGCACGCCACAGCGGCGTGATCCACTGCGGCAAAACAACACGCTGCGTGCACCGCCAGGGTCGTGCCGGCTGCTGACAGGCATCCGAGGGAATCACGCGGCGGCGGGTTGCCGGCCAGCGGCCGGCACTACCGGA
>NZ_SRUS01000017.1:0-63848 GCF_004794715.1 Mesorhizobium sp. M8A.F.Ca.ET.207.01.1.1
AAGCACTGCCCGGCAATCCCTATGACGGCCACACGCTGGCAAGCGTCATCCCCGACATGGAAAAGACCATCGGCAACGAGATCGGCCGCATCCTCGCCGACGCCGGCTATCGCGGCCACAACGCACCGCAGAGCCACAAGCTCAGGGTCTTCACCGCGGGCCAGAAACGCCGCGTCACCCCAGCCATCAAGCGCCAGATGCGACGGCGGTCGGCGGTCGAGCCCGTCATCGGCCACATCAAGAGCGAACACAGAATGGGCCGCAACTACCTCGCCGGCCAGCAGGGCGACACCCTCAACGCCATCCTGGCCGCCGCCGGCTACAACTTCTCCCTCCTGCTCAGGTGGCTGAAGGGGTTTTTGTCGCTCTTGATTGCCCTGCTTCAAATCCGGCCGAAGCCGGTCGCCGCTTAGGGCTCGGATTGTTCACGGTCGACGATTTGATGCGGTAGTCGCCTATGAGCGGTCAAAACGAACGCAGCTGGTTCGCCGATCGACCAAACGGCGAGCGCACTGTGCTTTGCTCAGACCGCCACCGAGTGCCTCGCCGTTCCCCCTTTGAAATATGTATCGAACTTGGCCGCGATGGTTCGAATGAAGGGGCGACTTTCAGTCCGTACGAGGAAACTGTCACCATCGAATTCAAGCGCTCGGGCAGGATCGTGGAGTGCGATGGACCTCGAGCGATGAAGGAGCTGCTCGCCGGCTTTGCCGAACCGCTCCACCAGGTCGACTGCCGAGAAGGCAAAATCACACATCAGCCGCTCGATGATCCAGCCACGGACGCGATCGTCGTCGGAAAGGGCAACGCCGCGGACGGCAGCCAACCCGCCATCCGCAACCATGCGCCCGTACCCGGCAGTCGAAGCCATGTTCTGCACGTAGCCTTGGCGAAAACGACCGATGGACGAAGGGCCAAGTCCGATCAGTGTCGGGCAGCGATCCTCAGTGTAGCCCTGAAAATTGCGATGCAAAACCCCTGCGCGGGCCGCTATGGCCAGCGCATCGTCGGGCTTCGCGAAATGATCGAGTCCTATTGCCTCATATCCCTTGGCGACAATTGCCCGCGCCGCGAGTTGAGATTGGGCGAAACGCTCAGTGGGACTCGGCAGCCATGCCTCGTCGATCATCGTCTGATGCTTCTTGAACCAGGGCACATGTGCGTAGCCGAACAGGGCCATCCGGTCTGGCTCCAAGGTCAGTGCCTGCGCCACCGTGGAACAGATCGTCTCGCGTGTCTGATTCGGGAGCCCGTAGAGCAGGTCCAGATTGACCGATTCGACGCCCCGCGAACGAACCCCGTCGACGACTGCCTTGGTCTGCAAAAAACTCTGCTCACGATTAATTGCTTTTTGCACTTGCGGATCGAAATCCTGCACGCCGAGGCTCGCCCGCGTTACGCCGATTTGAGCAAGTGCATCAAGGCGCGCCTTGTCCATGTCGTTGGTTTCGATTTCGATGCTGACCGTAGCATCCGGGAGAAGGTCGAAGCTGTCCCGCAAGGCCGCTCCAAGAGCAACCATATCATCGGGCCTCAGAATAGTTGGCGAACCGCCACCGAAGTGGATTGCACGGACATGTGCCTTGCCGCTCACCAGACCGGCAATCGTGACGATTTCGGCATTCAGCGAGCGCAGATAAGCGGCCACCGGCTCATATTGGTGCGTCTGCTTGGTGTGGCAGGCGCAGAACCAGCAGAGCTTGTCGCAGTAAGGAATGTGCAGGTACAGCGAGATTTCGTCGCCGCTTTCCAGCGTCTCCAACCAGCCACGGTAAATGGCAGCATCGATCCCCGAATGGAAATGCGGCGCCGTCGGATAGCTGGTGTAGCGTGGGACGTTCTCGCTGAGTTTGACAGCTATTTCCGATTGCATCTCGCGTTCACCGTGTTGCCCGCCGGAACACTGCACGCATCGCTGAAGCAGACCCTGATCTCGATCAGCCGCGCTCATGGACAAACCGCCGCAGGATTTCTCTACCCTGGATGGGTATCCTGCCGGCAGTTAGGATCGGGTAAGGCGAACGCATGACCTTTCGGCAAGACATTCATAGTTCCGGCATTCCTGTTCTTTGCTTCCCTTGCGAGGCACGGCGTCGCGGTGTCTGCGGTGCGCTCGATCCAGACAATTTGGTTGGGCTCGCCAAGACTTGCTCGCGTCGCCGGATCGAGTCAGGAATGGAGTTGACCGGCGAGGCACAGAACGTCGACAGCTACTCCAACGTGCTTTCAGGCGTGGTAAAGCTATCAAAGAGCCTGTCGGATGGGCGCCAGCAGATCGTCGGTCTCCAGTTTGCACCGGATTTTCTGGGACGTCCTTTCAAGGAGGAAAGCTCGATCAATGCGGAAGCGGCAACAGCAGTCACGCTGTGTTCGTTTCCGCGAGCGGCCGTCGAACGGATGATGAAGGCGTCACGGGAATTCGAGCATCGCCTGCTCAAACAGACGCTGAATGAACTCGATGAGGCGCGCGAGTGGATGGTGACGCTGGGGCGCAAGACAGCTCCGGAAAAGGTGGCGACTTTTCTCCTCATGATGGCCCGGAATATCGATTCCAGTCTCGATGCGGCTTCCGGGTCGGCCTCCTTCGATCTGCCGCTGACGCGTGCCGAAATGTCTGATTTCCTTGGAATCACCAGCGAGACCGTGAGCCGCCAACTGACGCGATTGCGGGCTGACGGGGTGATTCGGATTGAGAACGCACGCCATGTGACGGTGGACAGCATAAGCCGTCTGGAGAAGCGCTGTGGCGGCGGACGCGAGCGGCCCTAAGCGGCGAGGCCATGTCGCATGACTCCGGGGCGGGCCGTGTTTGCCTTTTAATGCGATGTCGCCGCGCCTTCGACGAAGCGGCGTCACGGTTGTCGAGACAAACAGCTTTCGGGCTTTGATAGGAACGTGACCAATCGCCAGGTGTGTTTCGGCACATACCGGCGAAGCATGGTCCTTAATCTGCCACGGCTCGGCGGAACGATCGCGTTCGTTTCCAATGGGATCCGAACAACGTTTGGCAGGGCATCGGCAATAGCATCCAACGCGCGCAGAGCCTCAGCTTTCGCCTCAGCGATCGCGTCTGCGCCCGCCCAACCCAGGGAACGCCTTCCATGAGGGAGTGAGCCCGCGCTGCGTTCCTCGTTCATTCGCCACCTGCTGATTGCGCCGCACAAAATCGTGCGGCCTGACATAGATCAGGGCGAGGGGGCGGCGGCTGCGCGATTAGTGCGCTGCGGATTTGGCATCCACCAGATTCGAGATCGGGATCTGCAATGAAATTCGGCACAGAGATCGTCCTTCTAAGCGTGTTCGCTTTTGCGGCCCTGGTGGCCGCCGGCTTCGGCGTGGATGAACCTTTCCGCCGACACATGTGGGTGTTGTTCTTCGCAGTGGCTGGTTTCACTGCGATCCTGTTGCGCAACACGGAGTTCAGGCCAGCAGCTCCGATTGACCCATCCGCTTACATGGATGGTCCGATCCGCTACGGCGCGATCGCCACCGTGTTCTGGGGTGTCGTCGGCATGCTGGTCGGCGTGGTGATCGCGCTGCAGCTCGCCTACCCCGATCTCAACATCCAGCCCTGGTTCAATTTCGGTCGTTTGCGGCCGTTGCACACATCCGGTGTCGTTTTCGCCTTCGGCGGCAACGCGCTGCTTTGCACGTCTCTGTATGTCGTGCAGCGCACCTGCCGCGCGCGCCTCTTCGGCCGTGATCTCGCCTGGTTCGTCTTCTGGGGCTACCAGCTGTTCATCGTCATGGCCGCGACCGGCTACCTGCTCGGCATCACCGAGGGCCGCGAGTACGCCGAACCCGAATGGTATGTGGATGTCTGGCTGACCATCGTCTGGGTCGCCTACCTCATTCTGTTCCTTGGCACGATCCTGAAGCGCAAGGAACCGCATATCTACGTGGCCAACTGGTTCTACCTGTCGTTCATCGTGACCATCGCGATGCTGCATGTGGTCAACAACCTGTCCATACCAGTCTCGTTCCTGGGCTCCAAGAGCTACTCCGCCTTTTCAGGGGTCCAGGACGCCTTGACGCAATGGTGGTACGGCCACAACGCGGTCGGCTTCTTTCTCACCGCCGGCTTCCTCGGCATGATGTATTATTTCGTGCCCAAGCAGGCGAACCGGCCAGTCTATTCGTACCGGCTGTCGATCGTCCATTTCTGGGCTATCATCTTTCTCTACATCTGGGCCGGGCCGCATCACCTGCACTACACCGCCTTGCCCGATTGGGCGCAGACGCTCGGCATGGTGTTCTCGATCATGCTGTGGATGCCGTCCTGGGGCGGCATGATCAACGGCCTGATGACGCTGTCCGGCGCCTGGGACAAGCTGCGCACCGATCCGATCATCCGCATGATGGTGATGGCCGTCGCCTTCTATGGCATGTCGACCTTCGAAGGCCCCATCATGGCGATCCGGGCGGTCAATTCGCTGTCGCATTATACCGACTGGACCATCGGGCACGTCCATTCGGGTGCGCTCGGCTGGGTCGGCATGATCTCGTTCGGCGCGATCTACTACATGGTCCCGAAGCTCTGGAACCGTCAACGGCTCTACTCGCTGAGGCTCGTCACCTGGCACTTCTGGCTGGCGACACTCGGGATCGTCGTCTACGCCGCGGTGATGTGGGTGTCCGGCATCATGCAGGGCCTGATGTGGCGCGAATATGGCGAGCAGGGCTTCCTGGTCTACTCCTTCGCCGAAACCGTCGCCGCCATGCACCCCTACTATGTCATGCGCGCCATCGGCGGCGCCATGTACCTCTCCGGCGCCCTGATCATGGCCTGGAACATCACCAGGACCATCCTCGGCCACCAGCGCGAGGAGGAGCCGATGCCGAGCCCCGTCGCCATCCGACCTGCGCGATCAGGAGCCAGGTAATGGGCTTGATGGACAAACACGCAATCATCGAGAAGAACGCCACGCTTCTTCTCGTTGGCTCGCTGCTCGTGGTGACGGTCGGCGGCATCGTCGAGATCGCGCCTCTCTTCTATCTCGACAACACGATCGAGAAGGTGGAAGGCATGCGCCCCTATTCGCCGCTCGAACTTGTCGGGCGCAACATCTATATGCGCGAGGGCTGCTACCTCTGTCATAGCCAGATGATCAGGCCGTTCCGCGACGAAGTTGAGCGCTATGGCCACTACAGCCTGGCTGCCGAGTCCATGTACGATCACCCCTTCCAGTGGGGATCGAAGCGCACCGGGCCGGATCTCGCCAGAGTTGGCGACCGCTACTCGAATGCATGGCATGTCGCGCATCTTACCGACCCGCGCTCGGTGGTGCCGGAATCGATCATGCCGAGCTATGGGTTCCTGAAAGACACGCCGATCGACGTGAAGGATTTCTCGACGCATCTGGTCGCCAACAGGCTTGTAGCCGTCCCTTACACCGATGACATGATCGCCCACGCCAATGCGGATCTGGCGGCGCAGGCCGATCCCAATGCCGACACATCAGGCCTTGAGGCGCGTTACCCAAAAGCCAAGATCGGCGACTTCGACGGCAACCCGCAACAGGTCACCGAAATGGATGCCCTGCTCGCCTACCTGCAGATGCTTGGCACACTGGTCGACTTCAAAAATTACGACGAAGCCGCCGGCTACCGCTGAGGAGAACGCTGATGACCTACAATTTGATGCGGGCGTTTGCCGACAGCTGGGGCCTGGTTGCGATGGCGCTGTTCTTCGTGGGGTGCATCGCCTTTGCCCTACGCCCCGGCAGCCGAAGGCTGGCCGACGAAGCGGCCCGCATTCCGCTCGAGGACGAGTGATCATGAGCGACGAGCATATCGATGAAATCTCTGGCGTCTCGACCACCGGTCACGAATGGGATGGTATCCGGGAGCTGAACAACCCGCTTCCCAGATGGTGGGTTATCACTTTTTACGTCACCATTGTCTGGGCGATAGGCTACACCATTGCCTATCCAGCATGGCCTCTGTTGCACTCGGCGACAACGGGTGTGCTCGGCTATTCCAGCCGCAACGAGGTCAGGAACGAGCTGACCGCGGCTGAGGCCGCCAAGGGCAAATATATCTCGGCGGTGGAGTCCAAGAGCGTCTCGGAAATCGCCGCGGACGACGGCCTGCGCGAATTCGCAATCGCCGCCGGTGGCGCCGCTTTCAAGGTCAATTGCGTACAATGTCATGGCTCCGGCGCCCAGGGTTCCAAGGGCTTTCCCAATCTCAACGACGACGACTGGCTGTGGGGCGGCAAGGCCGAGCAGATCCAGCAGACGATTACGCACGGCATCCGCTTCGCATCCGATCCGGACACGCGCCTGTCGGAAATGCCGGCCTTCGGCGACATCATTACCGCCGACCAGATCGCACAAGTCAGCGCCTACGTGGCCAGCCTTTCCGGCAAGGTCCGCGATGCAAGTCTGATCCAACCCGGCGCCAAGGTCTTTGCCGAGAATTGCGTGGCCTGTCACGGCGACAATGCAAAAGGCAACAGGGAATTCGGCGCCCCCGACCTGACCGATGCGATCTGGCTCTATGGATCCGGTGAGACAGCCATCGCCGCACAGGTCCGTGCGCCAAAACAGGGCGTCATGCCGGCCTGGGTTGGCCGTCTCGGCGAGATCAAGGTCAAGGAACTTGCAGTTTATGTCCATTCGCTTGGCGGCGGAGAATAGGAATGGAAGGTCCTATTCTTCGGTCCCCCCTGCCAAGCGGACGAGGCCCGGCGTGAGCCGGGCCTCGACACCATCCCTAATGCGATCTGCACAACCCGGCAAGGCTATCCTACGGCGAGGCTTTACGACAGGTGCCCCTGACATTGGCTGGGAAAGTGGAGTTGCACATGCGTGACAAGACGCAGTTGACAGGGCTCGAAACAGAAACTGTCAATTCCGCCAAAACCCGCAAGCCGCTTTATGCCGCGCGTCAAAAGATCTTTCCGAAGCGCGCCTCGGGCAACTTTCGTCGCTTCAAATGGCTGGTGATGACGATCACACTTGGCATCTATTACCTGGCTGCGTGGCTGCCTTGGGCTCGCGGTCCATTTGCCCCGGACCAGGCAGTCCTGCTCGATCTCGCGAACCGGCGCTTCTACTTCTTCTTCATCGAGATATGGCCCCAGGAATTCTTCTATGTGGCCGGCCTCCTGGTCATGGCGGGCGTCGGTCTTTTCCTGATCACCTCGACTGTCGGCCGTGCCTGGTGCGGCTATGCATGCCCTCAGACGGTGTGGGTCGATCTGTTCCTCGTCGTCGAACGTGCGATAGAGGGCGACCGTAACGCTCGCATGAAACTCGATGCAGGCCCCTGGACCGCCCGCAAGCTGATGCTGCGCTTATCGAAGCACGCCGTCTGGCTGGTCATCGGTGCGGCGACCGGCGGCGCCTGGATTTTCTATTTTGCCGATGCGCCGACGCTGGTTGGCGAACTCTTCACCGGCACCGCGCCACCCGTCGCCTACATCACTGTCGCCGTGCTGACGGCTACCACCTACACGTTCGGCGGTCTGATGCGCGAGCAGGTCTGCACCTACATGTGCCCATGGCCGCGCATCCAGGCAGCGATGCTCGACGAAAGTTCGCTCACCGTCACCTATAATGACTGGCGCGGCGAACCGCGTTCGCGTCATGCGAAGAAGGTGCAAGCTGCAGGGCAGTCCGTCGGCGACTGCGTCGACTGCAATGCCTGTGTCGCGGTCTGCCCGATGGGGATCGACATTCGCGACGGCCAGCAGCTCGAATGCATCACCTGCGCGCTCTGCATAGACGCCTGCGACGGTGTCATGGACAAGCTCGGCAAGGAGCGCGGGCTGATCGCCTACGCGACGCTCTCCGACTACAACGCCAACATGATGCTGGCGACCGCGGGCGGCTTCAGTTCAATCAATCCGTCGCTGGTCAGGACCGCTGATGGCCTGTTCTCCGACAAGGTGGCGCATTTCCATGTCAGCAAGATCTTTCGGCCGCGCACCTACGTCTACATGGGCTTGTGGTCGCTGATCGGCCTCGGCCTGCTCTGTTCGCTGCTGACGCGCGATCGGCTCGAAGTCAACGTGCTGCATGACCGCAATCCGCAATTCGTCACGCTGACCGACGGATCCATCCGCAATGGCTATACCGTCAAGCTGCTCAACATGATCCCCGAGCCGAGGACGATCGTCGTAACCATGCAGGGCCTTGAAGGCGCTGACATGGTCGTCGTCGGCGACGACATCCCCGCAGGCCGTTCCTTCGCCATTCCGGTCGAACCCGACCGCCTGAAAATGCTGAGGGTCTTCGTTCGCCAGCCGGCGGACCAGATCCGCGCTCCGGCACAGACCTTCAAGTTCCGCGTCGAGGACAGAGCCAGCTTCGAGTCGAACGAGTACACCGCCACCTTCAACGCGCCGGAGCCCCCCAAATGACTGCCAATGTACAAAAGCCTCGTGAATTCACCGGCAGGCACATGCTGGTCATCATCCTGGCCTTTTTCGGCGTGGTCATCGCGGTCAATCTGACCATGGCAACGCTCGCCAGCACAAGCTGGACTGGCCTCGTCGTCGAAAACACCTATGTGGCGAGCCAGCAATTCAACAAGCAGGCCGAGGAGGGGCGCGCGCAGGCAGCCCTTGGCTGGACCGGCAAGCTGACCATTGCATGGGGCGAAGTTCGCTACGGCCTCACCGACGCCGCCGGCAAGCCGGTTCCCTTGCACGGCGTCAAAATGCTGTTTCGCCATCCCGCGTACGAGAAGGAGGACAAGTCGGTCACCCTCGCACCCGCCTCGGGCCAGGAATTCGCAGCCCAGCACATGCCGAAGGACGGCGTCTGGATTGTCGAAGTCGACGCCGACGCCGGTCTGGATAAACCGTATCGCGACGTCCGCAGGATCATGATTTCCCATGGAGCGCTGCAATGAGTTGTTGTGCACCGGGCGCCGAAATGGCGCTTGATCTGGGCAGCACCACGTCGGTCCTGCCGTCTAGTCAAGAGATCAGGCTGGCGAGCCGATCGCTTGGAGATGATCTCCGCCAAACCGATCTTTCGGTGCCGAGCGTTCATTGCGCAGCTTGTATCCAGACGATCGAGACGGCGTTGGGAACGCTCGATCGCGTCGAGAGCGCCCGCGTCAACCTGTCGACGAAACGGGTCTCGGTCCGCTGGCGTGGCGACGAGGTTCCACCGTTCGTCGCCGCGCTTGGACGGCTCGGCTACCAGGCGCATCTCTTCGCCCCCGAGATTGATGAAAAGGACAGGACGCTTTCGGAGTTGATCCGCGCCGTCGCGGTTGCCGGGTTCGCGGCGGGCAATATCATGCTGCTTTCGGTCTCTGTCTGGTCCGGGGCCGAAGGGGCTACCCGCGACCTGTTTCACTGGGTCTCCGCATTGATCGCCATCCCAGCGCTCGCCTTCGCCTGCGGCATCTTCTTCCGCTCGGCCTGGAATGCGCTGCGTCACGGCCGCATGAACATGGATGTGCCGATCGCGGTCGGAGTATCCCTTGCCTACGCCATGAGCCTCTATGAGACGATCAACCATGGCGACCACGCTTATTTCGATGCATCGGTGTCGCTGCTGTTCTTCCTGTTGATCGGCCGCACGTTGGATCACGTGATGCGCGAACGTGCCCGCACCGCGGTGAAAGGCCTGTCGCAGCTGGCCGCACGCGGCGCCATGGTGCTGCGCGGCGATGGCGCGCGCGACTATCTGCCGGTTGGCGAGATCGAACCGGGGATGCAGCTGCTGATCGCGGCCGGTGAAAGGATCCCCGTCGACGGCAAGATCATCCACGGAGCGTCTGATCTCGACTGCTCGCTGGCCTCAGGCGAAAGCGCGCCGAAAAACGTGGCGCCGGGCGAAGCCGTGCAGGCCGGCGTGCTCAATCTTACCGGCCCGCTGACGATCGAGGCGACCGCCGCCGCGAAGGATTCGTTCCTCGCCGAAATGGTTCGGCTGATGGAAGCCGCAGAGGGCGGTCGCGCGCACTATCGCCGCATCGCTGATCGCGTGTCGGCACTCTACGCGCCCGTGGTTCATCTCACCGCCTTCGTGACATTCCTGGGTTGGATGGCGGCGACGGGCGACTGGCACCGGGCGATGACGATCGCCATTGCCGTTCTGATCATCACCTGCCCGTGCGCGCTCGGCCTCGCCGTACCGATCGTTCAGGTGGTCGCCGCGCGGCGTCTGTTCGAGAACGGCATCATGGTCAAGGACGGTTCGGCCATGGAGCGCCTGGCGACGATTGATAACGCAGTGTTCGACAAGACCGGAACGCTCACGCTCGGACAACCCCGGCTCCTCAATGCATCGTCGATCGATCCGGCCATGCTGGCAATCGCGGCAGACATGGCCGCGCACTCGCGTCACCCGTTTTCAAAGGCCATAACCGGCTTTGCCGCTCCTGGCGGGCAACACAAATTCGATGCCGTCACAGAGCATCCGGGGTTCGGGATCGAAGCCACTGTCGCCGGAAGCATCTGGCGGCTGGGTCGACGCGGATGGGCTGGATGGAAGGCCCGGACCGGTGGTGAAGGCAACCATGGCTATGGCGGAACGGTGCTGACAAAAGACGGGTTCATTGTCGCGACCTTCGATTTCGAGGATGCGCTGCGCGCCGACGCGGCGGCGGCGATCAAGCGATTGAACGATACTGGGGTGTCGATGCAAATGCTGTCGGGCGATACCGCAGGTGCCTGCGGTGAAGTTGCAAGAATGCTGGGTGTCGAGGACTTCGTTCCGTGCCTGCTGCCGTCGGGCAAGGTCGAGCGCATCGAGACCCTGGCGAAAGACGGACACAAGGTTCTGATGGTTGGCGACGGCCTCAACGACACGCCGGCGCTGAGCGCGGCGCATGTCTCGATCGCTCCGGCCACCGCCGCCGACATTGGCCGCAATGCCGCCGACTTCGTATTCCTGCGCGAAAGCCTTCTGGCAGTGCCTCTCGCGCTGGACGTCTCGCGCAAGGCGGGACACCTGATCCGCCAGAACATCGCGATTGCGATCGTCTACAATGCCGTCGCCGTGCCGATCGCCATCCTGGGCCACGCCACGCCTTTGTTAGCGGCGATTGCCATGTCTGCCTCATCGGTGCTTGTTATTGGAAACGCATTGCGCTTGCACGGCTTCGGGGCGAATGCGACGCTGCAAGTTATTCAAAAAGTCGGACGCTCCGCAGTCAGCTATTCGGCATAATCCTCGTGACGACGTTGCTCTATCTCATACCAGTGGCCCTTTTTCTGGGTGCACTGGGTGTGTCCGGCTTCGTCTGGGCATTGCGAAGCGGTCAATACGAAGATCTCGACGGAGCCGCCGAGCGGATACTAATTGATCGGGACGACAAACCGGAACGCTGATTTCAATCCGCTGTGCATAAGATGCGCGGATCGCGCTCGTCAGTCGAGCCGGCTCGGTCGGGAACAAGCTGTCCATGCTCCATGCTCCATGCTCCATGACCATCTTGACCTAAGCTGCACACTACATTTGTGAAAAGCCTCTGTCGTGCGAAGGACTGCCTCCCATTGCACCCAGTATGAGGCGTGTGATGCCACGAGAGTACCTCGCGTGGCCGGACGAGAGCTTGGCAATGTGCGCACGGGTTCCAAAGTGGAACGTCACGGTCGATCACCTGACCGTGAACCGCCAGTGCCGATTGGTCATGTCTGGCTGATCCAGATCAGGGTCATACTCATCGGCGTGGTCTATTGACCAGTCTTCGACGGAGAAATGCATGACTTACGGAAAGATTGGTCGTCATTATCAGCACCTTCACGGTTCTGGGTTTTCTGTCGTGTGGTCGGCCATGCCTTGTGCTTACGGCGCAGCCATTAGCTGACCGGCGTCGTGTGTATCTCGCTTGCTGGCTGACCATCCGCGTGGCTGCGCGGACAGGGGGCCGATCAACAGCTTTCGCCTTTGATGGGTTGTGTGCGTCGTTGCCGATCCATCCCGATTCCCGGCCCGCGCCTTGAGGCTATGCGACGGTACCGGAACCCAGCGCACGTCACGCGGTTCCGCGCGCGTGGTGTCCGCTCGTCACGACGATGAACGAACAAGCGGCTGGAGTACCATGAACACCGTACACATCATCGACTGCCACAATGCAAATGACTACTTCGCCGACAGGCAAGAGGGACCGATCGTGCAGCACTTGTTAAAGGCTGTCAACATCCGCGCGGAGCTCCACATGGCGTTGAACCGAACGAAATTTGGTGAGGCTGTAGTACGAGCGATGGAGGCGGAGTGCGACGTGCTTCACATCGCCGGGCACGGCAATGGTGACGGGATCGCTTCGTCCAGTGGGCGAAGTGGCCTTCTTTGGGCTGACTTCGTAAAAATGTTCCAGGGCTCGCATCCAGCGCCGAAGATCCTCGTGATGTCAACGTGCTGCGGAGCATCATCGGGGTTGGGACGTGCGTTTTCGAAATCGATCAACCGTCCGAAGTTGATCATTGGTTCGAGTGACGCGCGCTATTTCGACGACTATGTCGCCGCGTGGGCTTTGCTCTATCGGCGACTGAATTGCAAGGACATCGACATCGAAGCCATGCAGCAGGTTCTTGATGAGATATGCGCGGTCGTGGATAAAAGTTTCCGCTACCTTGGCTGGGATGACGAGAGAGAGCGCTACGTTCGATACCCTCACCCTCGCAAGAGAGCCCGCTTCGACGTCGTGGAGCGTGAGTAGTATGCGCAAGGGTTCCAGGTGGAATGTGGCGATCGATGCGGCGCGGCCGTCGCTGACCAGCGTCGCGAGTGTCTCGCTTGCTGGCGGCGATCTGCGCGGCTGCGCGGCGAAAGGGCGGGATCGGTTAGCCGCATCCACCTCTGAGCGCTTTGAGTGCTTCGTTGCCGATCGATGCGAATCTCCCGGCCCAGCGCCTTTAGGCAATGCGGCGGGCACGGAGCTCATGTCACTCGGCTCAGTTCCACCGTTACACGAGGATAGGCGACCGGATGGCGGCACGCTGATGGGCTCTGACGATAATTTTGACATCGTTGTCGTTGGAGCCGGCCCGGTCGGCCTTTCGTTCGCTGCGTCGCTTGCCCAAAGCGAACTCAAGGTGGCAGTTGTTGAACAGAACACATTCGATAGTCTGGCGAATCCGGCTTTCGATGGTCGCGAAATCGCGCTGACCAACGCTTCGATCAGAACCCTTCGCGAGCTCGGCGCCTGGGATGTCATCCCGGCTTCGGACAAATCAGCACTTCAAGGCGCGCGCGTGCTCAACGGCTCGAGCGCATTCGCTCTTCGTTTCGATCCTCCCAGCAACTCTGGAGAACCGCTGGGGGTTTTGGTTCCAAATTGCCGGATCCGCGAGGCGCTGTTCAAAATCGTCCGCTTGCAGGATCGCGCCCGGCTGTTGTGCGGCCACTCGGTCGTCGATGCAACAAACAGCCAAGAAGGAGCAGTCGTAACGCTCTCTAATGGCGCGCGTTTAACTGCTCGGCTGGTTGTTGCCGCGGATTCGCGTTTGTCCGCCACGCGTGATCTGCTAGGCATCGGCGCCGATATCAACCGGCTTGGCCACTCGATGCTGATTTGCCGAGTGAGGCACGAGCGCGCCCACCACCAGTTCGCCATCGAATGGTTCGATCACCATCAGACGATAGCGATATTGCCCCTCGCGGAGGGCATGTCGTCGCTGCTGCTCACATTGCGCTCAAACGAGGCCTATAGACTGCTTGCCTTCGATGATGATTTGTTCCTGTCGGAGTTGACGAAACGGTGTCGAGGGCGCCTTGGAAAAATGACCTTGGCAAGCAAGCGCCACACCTATCCGCTGGTCACGACCTGGGCGCACAAATTCCGGGCGCCGAGCGCCGCACTCATCGGCGACGCTGCCATCGGCATGCACCCGGTGACCGCTCACGGATTCAACATCGGTCTCAGCAGCCAGAAGCAACTCGCCCGTGGAATCATGACTGCGTGCCGCGACGGCCGCAATGTTGGCGACCCCGACATGCTGCATATATACGAAAGGCGGCTGCGCCTGTCGGCGGCGCCGCTCTACCATGCAACGAACATATTGGTTGGACTCTACTCCAGAGACCACCTGGCGGCACGGCTTGCAAGGCATCTGGGGCTTCGCTTTGCCCAACATGTTCCCCTTGTCCGGCATGGGATTTCGGCGGAGCTCCAGCGGTGATACTGCACCAGCAGTCGCATTTTTGCGCGTGCTGGGCGAGCGATGAGAGAGTGCATGATGCACCGGAGTAATCCTGCTCCCCGACGCTGATCTCCGATTGAAGAATTAACCCGTCCTTCAGGGGGGCTGCATAGGCTGCGGACAAGCAGGAGTAAGCAAGCTGACCCGTCCAGCCTTGGAAAAAGAAGATCCGCTGGAGGCGAGAATCCTTCAGGACCAGCTCGCTGATCTGAGGGCAGGCCTTTTCGTCTCAATGCCGATAAGCATTGTGCTGTCCGGGCTGATTTTGACCGTGCAGGCCCTTTCCGGGAACGGTCTTGCTGGCGCGGCCTGGTTTTCGGTCGTTAATGCGATAAATGCCGCCCGCCTTGCACTCGCCCGTCATCAGCTGAAGGAACCCGGAGTCCAGGATGATCTGACACGGGTTTGGCTGCGGCTTCGCTGGTTTGGCAGGCTTGCTCTTCTGGCGGGATTCACCTGGTCATTCCTTGCCGTCCTAACGGCTGGATACACGACGTCTCAAGCATCGCTGCATCTAATAATTCTGGCGGGCATTTCAGCTGGCGCGGTCACGTACGGCAGCTCATATGCTGCGGCAGCGATATGCTTCATCACACCGCCACTCCTCATTGCCGCCGCATGTTTGCTGACGAAGGGAGCCCCGGAAAACTACATTCTGGCTTTTGCCGTCCTGCTTTTCGAGGGCGGCCTGGTTCGATCCTCGTTCGTTGGACAAGCGCGCTTCCGTGACGCGAGCCGCCTGAGACATCAAGCCGAGCGGCTTGCCGCGGAAATGGAGCGCAATTCCAGGGAGGACCATCTTACCGCGCTCCTCAACAGGCGGGGCCTCGAACATGCAATCGATCAGTTTGAGAACACCGATGGACCCTTTGTGGCCATGCTGATTGATCTGGACGGGTTCAAATCTGTCAACGATACCTACGGTCACAGAACGGGTGACGAGCTGCTTGCCAGGATCGCCCGCCGAATAGAGGAAGAAGCACCGGAGGGCTCAACGCTCGCCCGCATCGGTGGGGATGAATTCGTGCTGGTTTTTTCTTCGCGAAAGAATTCTCCTTCTCCCACCAATCTCGCGTCCAATCTCATAGCCAAGCTTGCTCGCCCCTATCCTGGGATCGCATCAGTCCGCATTGGAGCGTCTATAGGAATCTACTTGGCTGAAAACCCCGGACTAACGGAAATGTTGTTGCGGGCCGACATCGCCCTTTACACAGCTAAGCGCCGCGGCAGGAATGAATTTTGTCTGTTCGATGCCGAGCTAGCCCGGGAGTTGCAACGCCGCCAGTCAATCGAACGCGATCTTCATTCGGCGATAACGATGAGAAGCTTGGTCGCTTGGTTTCAGCCAATCGTAAGACTCGAAACTGAAGCCGTCGTCAGTTTTGAAGCCTTGCTAAGATGGTCTCACCCGCTTCACGGTCCCATTTCTCCGCCCGAGATCATGACAGCGGCACGCGAAACTGGAATGCTTCAGCTGCTAACTCAAACGGTATTCGCCGACTGTTGCGCTCTTATCGAGGGCTTGGTCAAAGCTGACCGTCGTGATGTTCGTGTGGCGATGAATGTTTCACCGTGCGAGTTGGAAGCTGGCGATATTGACGAGATGATTCTTAATGGTCTGGCGGCAAAAGACCTCCCTGCAACGATGTTCGACATCGAGATTACCGAAGAAGCCCCAGTGGATCCGGACAGAGTGGATGAAAAGCTCGCCCGGCTTTCACATGCTGGCATTTCTATCGCGCTCGATGACTTCGGCACCGGTTTTTCGACGTTGGCATCGCTCAAGGACAGTCGGATCAGGAAGGTGAAAATAGATCAGGGCTTCGTTCGCGGCTTAGCCAAGTCCCGGGAGAATCGGCTGCTTGTCAAAGCGGTGATTGATCTTGGTAGGACGCTCGGGATCGAGGTCATGGCCGAGGGCGTTGAAACAGAGGCAGATCGGCAAACTCTGTACAAGCTTGGCTGCAGAACCGCGCAGGGCTTCCTGTTCTCTAAGGCAGTGCCTCTCCATTTGGCACTTGATTCGGTAGTAAAAGAGCACGCGAAGGAGTTGTGACCGGCCTCTCCGTCCGTGCTGCTCGCGGAACTTTCATGTGGGGTGGACCTGACGCGCGAAAGCCGTTTCGGACGGTAGAGTTATTACGGGGGCGAAACTGAGCACGTGGTTTGGATAGCAGCAATCCGGTCCACCGGCGCACATGCAGCGGCTTCATACAAGCGTTCAAGTTGCGAGATGAGCTTGAGTGAACGACGTCGGAGAATTGCGTCCTTTGGACGCTGGTTTCGCGGTTCCCGTAGGATTCGATTACGGGAAGCGTTCTTGGCTGCTTCTCGGCTCAGCGCTCATCGGGATGAACAACGTACCCGCGGTCAAGGTCTTCGCGACCTCAACCCAGTCACCATCCCGCAACAGCAGCGGTCGGGTCCTGATCAAGCGCTCAGCCTCAGCACAGGTGCTGGAGCAACGGTAGAGCGCGGAAAACGTGTATCGGAATGCGCTGGCTCACCATAGGAAGCTGCCACGGCATGTCGAATGTCCCCAGGGGGCGGACCGTTCCCTTGCATTTGTCTCGATGACGGGCTCTCAAAGCTAAAGCCAAGAGAGCTTTATAAAAATCGCACCCGATCGGCTGCGCAACGACGACCAGCTGAGGCCCGATCGGGTGCTAAGGTCGTGCCAAAAAAGGCGCGTCACTGTCGCATTTCTAGCCGGCTTGCGATCGGACGTCATCTCTTGGCGATCGCGGCCCCTTCTCTCAAATGCGCTTAGCGGCGCCGATGGCGAATAGCGCAAGCTTTTCCACCCGTTTCTACTCCACTACCGAGACTCGTCACCAACCTCCTTTTATTCGCTTCCATATGGCCCATCCTGTCTCCAATCGAGGAGGAGCGCGAACATGGGCCAAGCCGTAGAACGTCTCAGTCTCGGGAATTCTTCTGCTCGCCAAACTGCCGTTGTCGCCGGCACCATATTTGGCAGGGTGACAGTGCACGACAAGATATCAGGCGTTCTTGTCTGGGCTGAACTATGCTTGCAAGCCATAACCCAAAAATCGCCGATCCCTTTGAATTCGAGCCGGATGAATGGGTGTTTCAAAATTTTTGGCGGTTTTAGGCAGAACCCTCCGATGGCCCGCGTACCGGTCAAGCTTCGTGAGCACTTTAGGTTCGTCGATCAGGCATAGGTTTCTTTCCCATGCCACATGCTGGCCGTTTGCCTAGTTCGGAAGCCCTCGAGAGGCGTTGCTCGTCTTGGTATGGCGTCGCCCCTTTTTCCGATCCATCGGCCACGGAGCTAGAATGGTGTCTAGCTGTTGCCGCCTACTTGGTCATCCGGCATGGAGATGCCTATATACCGACCTTCGAAAGGCTGGAATACGAGGTCGAACAAATGCGGCGGAAGCTCGGAAATCGCGAGCGAGCGCAGCGCGTGCTGGCCACGCTCAACCTAAATGGCTCGGACAGCTGGAGCCGTGAGGTTGGTTCTCAAGGCCTGGATGGCGCCGCAATCACATTCGCCCGGGCGGGGTAAAAGCGATTTTTTGGAGCCACTCGCGCTTTTGCGCTAACGAAGGTCCCGCGCCGTATTTGGGCCGGATCCATTTGTGGCCCATCAGAGAAGCAATTACCTTCTCCGGCGCCTCAACTGCCGTCAGCCGGTCCTCGAAAGTGTGTCGCAGGCTATAAAGACTATGCTCGGAAGTCGGCAGAAGTTCCTTGCTGGCGAGCACCTTGTTGACGAGCGCTGAAAGTGACGCGGCCTTGTCGCGATAACGAGGAAAGCCGTCCGGATGGAGCTTGATGGCTGCAAGTGCGCCGCCAACCAAGGGAATGTCACGGGCTGAATGACCGGTCTTCAAGCGACGGCCATTGGGGCGCACCCGCACATGCGGGATTTCTCGATCGAGGTGGATTGTTTCGGTGGTGAGGTTTGCCGCTTCAGAAAGCCTGAGTCCGGTATCGGCAATCACATAGATTAGATGGCGGGCTTCGTCATTGAGTCCGTCGAGCGCGCCTTCAGCGAGTATCTTCTCCTGAATGAACTCCGCTGTGAACGCAGCGCGTTGCCCGGGGACGGCGCCGGAAAGACGCAGGTTTCGAAAAACCGGCTCCAGCTTGAGCTGGTGAGTCAGATCGACGACGCGCAGCATTTTCGAAACATGGCCGATGTCCTTGTTGGCCGTACCGATATCAAGTCCATCCTCAACGATCCGCTTTTGCCACCACTCGCGGAACGCGATTGCGTCGTCCCGAGTGAGGCTTGCGATCTCCTTGTCGCCAATGACTCCAACCAGATTGGCAACTGCGCGCTTTTTGGGGTTACGCCATTTCTTGATTTGGTTGGGCGACATGGTCAGCAAGTTCTGTTGCTCGATCGTCTCGAATTCCTTGATAAGACCGCTCAGGCGGACCGCTGGCCGCTTCTCCCCACCCATGACGGCCGAGACGTCCTGCGCGTCCTCGATCGATTTTTTGTCGAGGAGCAGCTTGATACGGGCCATGAGTTCGTCGAGCGGCCCCGCTGCTAGTTCCTCGTTAGTGCGATAGGCCAATCCAAATGACCGCGCGCGCTTCCTCGCGGCTTCGAAACGCAGCCCCGCCTCGGCGGATTGGCCTTCCCGCAGTCTACGCCAATACGCCTCCAGCCCCGCGCCGAGGCTTTGCACTGCATCTCGCGCCCGTACACCGCGGGGATCGTCAGCCACGGCGACGCCCGTGGAAATGCGTACTAGGCAGCGGCGATCAAACGCCGCGAATTCCTTCGGCACCCTGCGGACGAGATACCAGATGCCTTCACGTTTATGCGGCTTTGGCGCTGCGGAACGTCGCATTATCTTTCTCTAATGTTACACAGTTTGTTACACAGTCTAAGATATGTTTCGCTTCGTGCTGGTCAAGCGCAACAAGGAAGCTTTTGAAAGGAAAGGATTTTTATGGAAGCTAAATGGCGGAGAGGGAGGGATTCGAACCCCCGATGGGCTTGCACCCATGCCGCATTTCGAGTGCGGTGCATTCGACCACTCTGCCACCTCTCCGCGGTCATGGTCGGCCGTTGTCGGCGCGGCGCACTAGATAACGGCTGATCGGGCAGGTTACAAGGCCAAATCCGCGGGGAAATTCAGCTGGCCGTCCCGGACCTTGCCTGGACCGATGCCGCCCGTCCTCGGCAGGCAATGTCGGCTGGTGCGCCAGGGCAAGGAATCGGGCTGTTTGCCTTGACTCCCACGCAACCTTCGGTTAGGGACAGCGCGCAATCGGCGTGGAGGGTTCTTCCGCGCCGCTTGTTTTTTGAACCCGCAGACTGACAAAAAGACGGCCGAACCGCCAGAGGCGGTTCATCAAGGCCGACCGAACAGCGAAAGGCAAAAAATGTTCGCAGTCATTAAAACGGGCGGTAAGCAGTATCGCGTTGCCGCCAACGATCTCCTGAAGATCGAAAAAGTCGAAGCCAATGTCGGCGACATCGTCGAGATCGGCCACGTGCTCGCGCATGGCGAGGGCGAGAATGTCACGTTCGGCGCGCCGTTCGTCGATGGCGCTCTGGTCACCGCCGAAGTCGTCGAGCAGGGCAAGAACCGCACGGTCATCGCTTTCAAGAAGCGCCGCCGCCAGAATTCGCGCCGCAAGATCGGCCATCGCCAGCTTTTGACCACCGTGCGGATCTCCGAGATCCTGCTGGGTGGCGCCAAGCCCGCCAAGAAGGCCCCCGTCAAGGCGGAAGCCAAGGCTGAGGTTGCTGCCGAGGCCGCGCCGAAGGAAGCCAAGGCCAAGAAGGACGCCCCCAAGGAAGAGGCGAAGGCCGAGGCCGTCGCCGCGCCGCTGTTCAAGGCGCCGAAGGGCGAGCCGGACGACCTGACCGTGATCAAGGGCATCGGCCCGGTCGCCGCCAAGGATCTCGCCGAGCAGGGCATCATCACCTTCGCGCAGCTCGCCAAGCTCAGCGACAAGGATGTCGCCAAGATCGACGAGCACATGCCGTTCAGCGCCGACCAGATCAAGGACTGGCGCGAACAGGCCAAGGAACTGGCGAAGAAGTAATTTTTCCGGCGAAACAACAGCCGGATCGGACTTGAAACGGAACGCGAACGCGTTCATAAGGCCTTTTAGGCGCCTTGCGGCGCAACGGAGTTAGTTAGATGGCACACAAGAAAGCTGGCGGCTCGTCGCGCAACGGTCGCGACTCGCATTCCAAGCGTCTGGGCGTGAAGAAGTTCGGCGGCGAAGCCGTCATCCCGGGCAACATCATCATTCGTCAACGCGGCACGACCTGGCATCCCGGCGTCAATGTCGGCATGGGCACGGACCATACGCTTTTCGCGCTCGAAACAGGCGCCGTGACGTTCAACAAAAAAGCCAACGGCCGAACCTACGTATCGGTCAACCCGATTGCCAAAGCCGCGGAGTAGCCGGTTCCGCACTAGAACACCGGCGCCCATCTCGGGAACCGGTGTCTGGCAAAGCCAGGAAAAGGATCAGGGGAGATGGGTTTCCATCTCCCCTTTTTCTTTTGCCTGGAGGACGTTGAAATGGTTGCCGAAGCGGAAGACTCAGAGGACGAAAGTTACGCGATAGATTGTCCGGTGCTGGTTACGGAGCGGCTGGTCATGCGCGCTCCCGAGGAGCGGGATATCGCCCAACTGGTCGAGCTTGCCGACAACCGTCACGTCGCCGAAATGCTGGCCCGCATGCCGCACCCCTATGGCGAAGCCGAGGGGCGTGCCTTCCTCGCCATGACCAAGGCGCGCCGCGCCGGCATCGCCTATGCGCTGACGCTGGCCGGCACCGACACTTTCGTCGGCTGCGCGGGCTTGAACACCACCGATCGCGGGCTGGAGCTCGGCTACTGGATCGGCGAGCCCCACTGGAAGCGCGGCTATGCGACCGAAGCAGCGCACGCGCTGGTCGATCTCGCCTTCCAGAAGACGTCGATTCAGGTGCTGCATGCCTCGACGCGGGTCATCAACCCGGCCTCGCGCCGGGTGATCCACAAGTGCGGCTTCCAGTATGCCGGCCAGGGCATGCTGAACTCGATCGTCGCCGGCCAGGTGCCAGTGGAGCGATACAGGCTGGACCGGAAGACGTGGACCAGCCTCAGGAACTGGGTCCACTTTTGATGCATCGGGTTGGTGAGACCAATGGTTGAGGGCAGAACCGATATCGGAACAGTCGCGATCGTGCCGTTGGCTCCGGGGCATATTGAAAGCTTTCATCACGCGCTCGATGTCGTCTCGCGGGAGCGGAAGTACCTGTCCTTTCTCGAGGCGCCGCCGCTGGATCACGTCAGGGAATTCCAACTGGGGCGTATCGGGAGAGGCGATCCAGGATGTGTGGCTGTCGTTGGTGGCGAGGTTGTCGGCTGGTGCGACATCACTCGCCATGATCGGCTCATACACGCCCATCGCGGCTCGCTTGGAATGGGTCTTCTCCCCGCCTATCGGGGCGGTGGCCTCGGGCGGAAGCTCATCGAAGCGACGCTGGCGCAAGCGCGTGAGGCTGGCTTCGTCCGTATCGAGCTTTCGGTGCACTCCGACAATGCGCGCGCCATTTCGCTTTACGACAAGGTCGGGTTTGTCAGGGAGGGCGTGCAGCGCGACGCTGTCTATATCGACGGGGAACACCGGGACGCGATCATGATGGCGATCGTCGAACGTCAGAATGCAGCCGGATAAGAAGCCATCAGCCCAGTTCGACCCAGACCGGGTGGTGGTCGGAACCGGCGGCTTGCCGGTCTACCCAGAGGCGCTTCAGGGATTTGGCAAGCGACGCGCTGGTGAAGACATAGTCGATGCGCTTGTGGCGGCTGGCGTTGGTGGGGTCCTTGGGATCGACCCAGGAGACGAGATCCTCGCCGGCGACATCGAGGCGCACGGCGGCATCGACGGCGAAGTCGGCGGTCAACGGCATGCCGAATTCATGGTCCGGCCGGCCGGCAAGTTCGACATATTCCGGCGAGCCGGCCAGCATGTTGAAATCGCCCATGCCGACAAAGGCTTCCGGATGGGGCAGTTCCGGCAGGCCGATCTCGGCGACGCCGGACAATGCGCCGCCTTCGAGCGCATAATTCAACAGGCGCTGGCGCAGGAACTGAATCTGGCTGGCGCGCTCGACCGGGCTGCGGTGATCGAGATGGATGGAATAGAAGCGGATGAAACCAAGCGGCGTCTCGATCAGCGCTTCGAGTGCGCCGCGCTGGAAGTTCATCATCTCGAAGCTGCGGCTGCGCGGCAAGAGCAGGTTGCGCGACAGATGAATGGGCGTCTTCGACAAGACCATGTTGCCGAGCTGGAAGGTGGTGGTGATGGCGCGGCCGTTCTCGATGCGCGAGCCGATATTGGCCTCGAAATTGCTGCCATAGACGGCGAAATAATCGGGCAGCGCCTCGCCGATCTCGGCGACCATGTCGCGGCTGCCGTTCCTGGGATTGTTGCGGGTGACCTCCTGCAGCGCGATCACGTCGGCGCCGCGCACGGCATCGGCGATGCGCCCGACATCGTAGCGCCCATCGAGACCGATGCCGTACTGGATGTTGTAGGTTACAAGCTTCATTCCGACATCTCCGGCCGACCCCACACGGCCATAGTCACAAAACGGCCTCGCCCTTGGCCGCGCCTTGGTTTAGAGCAAGGCCCAAGGTTTAGAGCAATGCCGCAAGGCCAATAAAAGAAACTGCGATCCCATGAAATTTCTCGATCAAGCCAAGGTCTATGTCCGTTCCGGCGACGGCGGCGCCGGTTCGGTGTCGTTCCGGCGCGAAAAATTCATCGAATTCGGCGGGCCGGATGGCGGCGACGGCGGCCGCGGCGGCGATGTCTGGCTGGAAGCGGTCGATGGGCTGAACACGCTGATCGACTATCGCTACCAGCAGCACTTCAAGGCCAAGACCGGCGTCCACGGCATGGGCCGCAACATGACCGGCGCCAAGGGTGCCGACGTCACACTGAAAGTGCCGGCCGGAACGCAGGTCTTCGAGGAAGACAACGAGACGCTGATCTGCGACCTGACCGTGGTCGGCCAGCGCTTCCTGCTCGCCAAGGGTGGCAATGGCGGCTTCGGCAACCAGCATTTCAAGACCTCGACCAACCAGGCGCCGCGCCGCGCCAATCCAGGCCTGCCGGGCGAGGAGCTCAACATCTGGCTCAGGCTGAAGCTGATCGCCGATGCCGGCCTGGTCGGGCTGCCCAATGCCGGCAAGTCGACGTTCCTGGCGGCCGTCACCGCGGCCAAGCCGAAGATCGCGGACTATCCGTTCACGACGCTGCATCCGGGCCTCGGCGTCGCGCGCATCGATGCACGCGAATTCGTCATCGCCGATATTCCCGGCCTCATCGAAGGCGCGCATGAAGGCGTAGGCATCGGCGACCGCTTCCTCGGCCATGTCGAGCGCACGCGTGTGCTGCTGCATCTGGTTTCGGCACAGGAGGAAAATCCGGGCAAGGCCTACAAGACCGTGCGCGCCGAACTCGAAGCCTATGGCCACGGCCTGATCGACAAGGTCGAGATCCTGGCGCTGAGCCAGGTCGACACGCTCGACGCCGACGCACGCAAGAAGAAGGTTGCTTCACTCAAGCGCGCCGCCGGGCGTGCGCCGATGCTGCTGTCTGCCGTCACCGGCGAGGGTGTCGAGGCGGTGCAGCGCGCGCTGATGGCGGTGATCGCCGAAGCCCGCGCGCAAATTGCCGCCCCGGTCGAGACGCGCTGGGAAAAGTAGGGCCATGCAGTCGCTCAGGAAATACCGGCGCATCACCGTCAAGATCGGCTCGGCGCTGCTCGTCGACCGCACCAGCGGCCTGAAGCGCGACTGGCTCGCCTCGCTCGCCGACGATATTGCCGTGCTTGCCAATGGCGGCGCCGAGATCCTCGTCGTGTCGTCGGGCGCCATCGCGCTTGGCCGTACCATTCTCGACCTCGGCAAGAGGGCGCTGAAGCTCGAGGAAAGCCAGGCAGCGGCGGCCGTCGGCCAGATCGCGCTCGCCGGCGCCTGGTCGGATGCGCTCGGCAAAGGCGCCCTGAAATCGGGCCAGATCCTTTTGACGCTCGGCGACACCGAGGAACGCCGCCGCTACCTCAATGCACGCGCGACGATATCGACGCTCTTGAAGATGAAGGCGGTGCCGGTCATCAACGAGAACGACACGGTGGCGACATCGGAAATCCGCTATGGCGACAATGACCGGCTGGCCGCGCGGGTGGCGACGATGATGGGCGCGGACCTTCTGGTGCTGCTGTCCGACATTGACGGGCTCTACACCGCGCCGCCAGCGCGCGACCCGCAAGCCAAATTCATTCCGTTGGTCGACCGCATCACGCCTGACATCGAGGCGATGGCGGGTGCGGCGGCGTCCGAGCTGTCGCGCGGCGGCATGCGCACAAAGCTCGATGCCGGCAAGATCGCCACGGCCGCCGGCACGGCAATGATCATCACCTCCGGCACCCGGCTGTCGCCGCTGATGGCGATCGAGCGCGGCGAGCGCGCCACCTTCTTCAAGCCGAGCGCAAATCCGGTCAAGGGCTACAAGACCTGGATCGCCGGCCAGCTCGAACCGGCCGGGCGGCTGACCGTCGATGCCGGCGCCATCGGCGCGCTCATTTCGGGCAAGTCGCTGCTGCCGGCCGGCGTGAAACTGGTCAGCGGCAATTTCTCGCGCGGCGATACGGTGGCGATCCTGTCGCCCGAGGGCCGCGAGATCGCGCGCGGGCTGGTTGCCTACGATGCCGCCGATGCCGTAAGGATCGCAGGCCTGAAGACGGCCGAGATCGAAACCGTGCTCGGCTACGAGGCGCGTTCGGCGATGATCCACCGCGATGATCTCGTGGTGAGTCACGCTGGAGGCGACATAAGCGGAGGATGAGCCATGCTGAAGCTGCATGAAAAATCCGGGGACGATACCGTGGCGCTGATGGCCAATATCGGCCGCCGTGCCCGCGCTGCCGCGCGACCGCTGGCCATCGCCACCACCGCCGCCAAGAATGCCGCGCTTGTCGCCATGGCCGAGGCAATCCTCGCCCGGGAACGGGACATTCTCGACGCCAACGCTGTCGACGTCTCGAATGGTGAGGAATCCGGGTTGTCGGCCTCGTTCATGGACCGGCTGAAACTCAATCCGGCGCGCATCCGCGCCATGGCGGATGGCATCCGCGAAATTGCCGAGCTCAAGGATCCGGTTGGCGACGTCATTGCCGCATGGGATCGCCCCAACGGCCTGCACATAGAGCGCGTGCGTACGCCGCTCGGTGTCGTCGGCGTCATCTATGAAAGCCGGCCGAACGTGACGGCGGATGCCGGCGCGCTTTGCCTCAAGGCCGGCAATCCGGTGATCTTGCGCGGCGGCTCGGATTCGCTCAATTCCTCCTCGGCGATCCACGCCTGCCTGGTCGAGGGGCTGAAGGCGGCCGGTCTGCCCGAGGATGCCATCCAGTTGGTGCCGACCACCGACCGCGCCGCGGTCGGCGAAATGCTCAAAGGGCTTGGCGGCAATCTCGACGTCATCATTCCGCGCGGCGGCAAAAGCCTGGTCGGGCGGGTGCAGAGCGAGGCGCGGGTGCCGGTCTTCGCCCATCTCGAAGGCATCTGCCATCTCTATATCGACCGGTCGGCCAATCTCGACATGGCGGTGCGGATCGCGGTCAACGCCAAGATGCGGCGAACCGGTGTCTGTGGTGCCGCCGAAACGCTGCTGGTCGACCGCGCGGTCGCCCCCAGCCATCTGGTGCCGATCCTCGATGCCCTGCGCGCCGCCGGCTGCGAGATCCATGCCGATGCCGAAGTGATGAAAGTCTTCTTCGACGCCAAGCCGGCGACCGATGCCGACTGGGTAACGGAATATCTCGACGCCATCATCGCGGTGAAGCTGGTCGACGGCATCAGTGGCGCGATCGACCACATCGAGACCTTTTCCTCGCATCACACCGAGGCGATCGTCGCCGAGGATGGCCAGGCGGCGGAACGGTTCTTCAACGAGATCGATTCGGCGATCCTGCTGCACAACGCCTCGACGCAGTTCGCCGATGGCGGCGAATTCGGCATGGGCGCCGAGATCGGCATCGCCACCGGCAAGATGCATGCGCGCGGGCCGGTCGGCGTCGAACAGCTGACCTCGTTCAAATACCGTGTACGCGGGTCCGGACAGGTGAGACCTTGACGCTGTTCGTCGCCAGAGCCTGAAGCGATGCTGGCTTCTTCCGAACCGGCGGTACCGTCCCACTATCTTCGCATGCCGCACGCCGAAAAGGGCCTCGCGGTGGGTCTGTTCGGCGGCTCGTTCAACCCGCCGCATGTCGGCCATGCGCTGGTTGCCGAAATCGCTTTGCGGCGCCTGGCACTCGATCAGTTGTGGTGGATGGTGACGCCGGGAAATCCGTTGAAAAGCACACGCGAACTGGCGCCGCTGAGCGAGCGCATCGCGTTTTCCGAGAAGATCGCCAAGAACCCGAAGATCAAGGTCACGGCCTTCGAGGCGGCACACAATGTGCGCTACACCGCCGACACGCTGGCTCTGGTCAAGGCGCGCAATCCCGGCGTCGACTTCGTCTGGATCATGGGCGCCGACTCGCTGCGCGATTTCCACCGCTGGCAGCGCTGGCGCGAGATTGTGCTCACCTTTCCGATCGCGGTCATCGACCGTCCGGGCGCCACGCTGTCGTTCCTGTCGTCGGTGGTTGCCAAGACCTTCGACTACGCCCGCATCGACGAGGGCGACGCACCGCTGCTCGCCCGCATGAAGGCGCCGGCCTGGACCTTTATCCACGGTCCGCGTTCATCGCTGTCGTCGAGCGCGATCCGCGAGATGGCGAAGGGCTGAGCGGCCGGTTCGGGTGGCGGAATCATCGGGCCAGCGATGTCGTTTTTGCAGCGGCATCCGCCCAATCAATAGGCGATGCTGATCGGGCATGCTGGAAAAGACCCACCCCACACTCGATCCCGAGCAAGGCGACACGCCCGCGCCGCTGATCGCGATTGCCAGCGTCATCGTATCGATGGCGCTGATTGCCATCGGCAATGGGCTGATGTTCGCCTACATCCCCGTGCGGCTCGGCGTGGAGGGGTTCGATCCGGTCTGGGCCGGGCTGATCGTCACCGGTCTGTCGGCCGGCGGCCTTGCCGGCTGCATCCTGACCGGGCCGCTGGTGCGCAGGGTCGGCCATGCACGCGCCTTCATGGTGCTGTCGGCGCTGATCGCGCTGTCCAATGCCGCTATCGGCGCCGGACCGCACCCGCTGCTGTGGATCGTGGCGCGGGCGCTTTACGGCTTTGCCATATGCGGCCTGTTCATCGTCGCGCAGAGCTGGCTCAACGACGCGCTGCCGAACGCCATACGCGGCCGGGTGATGGCTGTGTTCTACGTCGCCTATATTGCCGGCCTCGGCGTCGGCTACGCGACGCTTGCCGTCATCGACATCCACACGGCCGCGGCGTCGTTGATCGGCATCACCTTTACCGCCCTGTCGATCCTGCCTGTCGGCATGACGCGGCTTGCCCAGCCGCCGGCGCCGCAGGCGGCTTCGGTGGCGTTGCGCCAGGCCTGGCGGATCTCGCCGGTCGGCGTCGCCGGCATGCTGGCGGTCGGCGGCCTGTCGATGATCATTTCCGGCTTCGCGCCCATCCACGCCACCGCCAAGGGCTACAGCCAGGCTGATGTCGCGCTGCTGCTGTCGGCGATGCCGGTCGGTACGCTGATCCTGCAGATACCGCTCGGCTGGCTTTCGGACCGCACCGACCGGCGTTACGTGCTTGCCGGCGCCGCGGCGCTCGCGGTCGTCGCCAGCGTGCTTGCCATCGCCTTCGACGGCGGTGCGCTGATGGTCCTGTTGGTGATCTACCTGATCTGGGACGGGGCGGCGGAATCGATCTACGCTCTCTCCAGCGCGCATGCCGCCGACCGCGCCAGGAAGGATGAACTGCTCGCGCTGTCGAGTTCGATGCTGTTTGCCTGGTCGCTCGCCGGCTTCATCGTGCCGGGCATCGTCACGGCGCTTTCGGCTGTCTTCGGCACGGGAACCTTCATCTATGTCGGCATCGTCATCGCCTCGGTATTCTGCCTGTTCGTGCTCTGGCGGGTGATCGCGGCGCGGCCCGTTCCGGCGGGCGCCACGGGCAGCTTCGCGCCGATGTCGGCGCAAGCACCGTTGCCGGTGGAACTCGCCTTCGCGCCGGACGAAGAGGTCCGCCACAGGGGCGGCTGATTATTGTTTGCGGGCCTCGGGTGGCGGCGCTTCCGGGGGTGGCAGCGGGATGGAGATGCCTTCGCTGTCGAAGGCCTGCTTGGCGCGTTTCGTCATGTCGATTTGGGTGGCGAAATAGTCCGCCGCCGCGGTCCAGTAGCGCAAGGTGAGCGAAACGGTCGTGTCGCCGAGTGCGGCCACGAAGGCGATCGGCGCCGGTTCGCGGCGGATGCGCTTCTCGGCGCCGGCAATGGCAAGCAATGTCTTCTGCGCCCCATCTATGTCGTTCCAGGAGCCGATGCTGAGCGTGATATCGGTGCGGCGCACGCCGTTGCGGGTGAAATTGCGTACCGGCTGATTCCACAGCGTCGAATTGGGGGCCAGTATGTAGACGCCGTCGGCGGTCCTGAGCTTCGTGGCGAAGAGGCCGATTTCCTCGACCGAACCGGCAATGGCGCCGACCTCGACGGATTCGCCGATGCGGAACGGCCGCAGCGCGAGCAGCATGATGCCGGCCGCGATGTTCTGCAGCGTGCCTTGCAGGGCGAGACCGATGGCCAGGCCGATGGCGCCGATCGCGGCGATGATCGATGCGGTCTGCACGCCGAACTGGCCGAGCACCATGATGACGACAAGGATCAGGATGGCGTAGCGCACGATCTTGGAAAAGAAATGCCGCAGCGTCGCGTCGAACCCGTGGATGTGGCCGAGGCCAGCCGAGATCGAGCGCTCGGCAAGGTTGGCAACGATGTAGCCGACCACCAGGAGGATGACGGCGCCGATGGCGGAGAAGGAATAGGAGACGATCAGCGTACTGAGCTGAGCGAGGCCGGCCTGGACGGTGAGAAGGGTGTTTTGCGGGTCGATCGGCATGGCGGGATTCCGGTTGGTCGGTCAGCCGATAACCGCTGCCGGACGCCTGGGTTCCGATGTTTTTTCGTGTCGCGCGGAACAATATGCCAGTCGGCAAGTTCGCGTCAGTTGGGGCTCCGTCTTGAAACTGCAACGGAACTCTGCCTATCTAAGTGGTGTCACCTGCTTTCAGGGGTGATTTGGTTGTTCTTGCTGCGAAAGGAAATACACTGAGAACAGCACTGCGGAAGAAGGCCGATATCATGCCTTCGCCGGCCAGGATCAGCGTAGACGACGCCGTGTCCCGTGCCATCAAGACAGTCCTTGCCAGTCTGGAAGACTCCAAGGCCGAAAATATTGTCTCAATCGACATTCAGGGGAAATCGAGCCTCGGCGACTATATGGTCGTCGCGTCGGGCCGATCGCACCGTCATGTCTCGGCTGTCGCCGACCATCTCCTCAAGGCGCTCAAGGATGCCGGCCTCGGCACGGCGCGCGTCGAGGGGCTGTCCGGCGCCGACTGGGTCCTGATCGATTCTGGCGATATCATCGTCCATGTCTTCCGTCCCGAAGTCCGCGAATTCTACAATCTCGAAAAGATGTGGCAGGCGCCGGATCTCGAGGAAGAGACCCTCCACTAAGCCGATTTTGTCTGATGCATGTCGTTGCCTAAACCGGTTCCCACTTGGGTGACATGCATTAGCGGCTCATAGAGGCGAGGATGAAGATTTCAGTTCATGCCGTGGGCCGAATGAAAGCCGGCCCCGAGCGGGAGTTGGCCGACCGCTATTTCGAGCGTTTCGCCAAGAGCGGGCCCGCCGTGGGGCTCGAATTCGCCGGGATCACCGAGATCGCCGAGGGCCGCGCGCAGAGCGCCAGCGAGCGCCAGCGCGACGAAGGCTCGCGCCTGCAGGCGCAGCTGCAGCCAGGCACTGCCCTCATCCTGCTCGACGAGCGAGGCAAGAGCCTGTCCTCCCAGGATTTCGCCAGCCATATCGGACAGTTGCGCGATGGTGGGCGCAAGGCGCTGGTGCTCGCCATTGGCGGCGCCGACGGCCACGATCCGCCGCTGCGTAACCAGGCCGAGCTGGTGATGTCGTTCGGGGCGCTCACCTGGCCGCATCAGCTGGTGCGCGTGATGCTGGGCGAACAACTCTACAGGGTGGCGACCATCCTGTCGGGCCATCCCTATCACAGGTCCTGAAAGCGCCGGGTAGCACCGAATTTAGCCCCAATGCCGCGTAAATTCATCTGGGGGCTGCTTTTGCTTTGCAGGGCGTTTTTGCGAACCCTTTGGGCGACGGGCGCTAACATGGTTGATGATTCGTTAACGAAGCCGCGGATAGAATCGATCGCGAATGTCTGAAGGCTATAAATCGACGACGGGCTCATCGACCGGGGGCTCCTGGAGCGCGCGCTGCGGCATCGCGGCGGCGGTGATGCTGCTGTCGCTCCATGCGGCGCGGGCGGAAAACACGCTCGACATGGCGCCCGATCCGGACCAGAGCCGCGCCGAATACGAGCAGGTTTCCAAGGAAATAACGCTGTCGTCGGAACGGCTGGCCAAGCTCGCCGCCGATATCGCCGCGGTCAAGAAGGACCACGCCTCGATCACCGCCGCGCTGATCCAGTCGGCGATGACCGAACAGAAGCTCGGCCAGGACATCGAGGACATCGGCGCCAAGCTGGAGGGGCTGAAGGGCCAGCAGCAGAAGATACGCGCTTCACTGTCGGCGCGGCGCGACGTGCTGGCCGAAGTGCTGGGCGCCCTGCAGCGCATGGGGCTCAATCCGCCGCCGGCGATCCTGGTCAAGCCGGAGGACGCGCTGTCGTCGGTGCGCAGCGCCATCCTGCTCGGCGCCGTGGTGCCGGAACTGCGCCAGCAGACCGATGCGCTGCTGGCCGATCTCAAGGAACAGACCCGGGTGACGGCCTCGATCGAGGCCGAACGGGCGCGGCTGACGGTCGCGGTCGGCGACCAGGCGGCGGAGAAGAGACGTCTTGGCATGCTGCTCGAAGCCAAGCAGAAGCTCGAGGCCGACACGAAGGCGCAGATGGCGGCCGAACAGCAGCGTTCCGAGCAATTGGCGGCCAAGGCCAGCAGCCTGAAGGATCTGATCGCCTCGCTCGAAGCGCAGGCGGACAAGAACCGCAAGGCCGCGGATGCCGCGAAGGCAGCCGCCGCGGGCCAGGCCGGCGGTACCGAGCCCGGAGGCGACCAGACGGCATCGCTGCCGGTTCCCGAGGGCAACCGGTTGACGGCGGCAGCGCCTTTCTCGGCGCTGCAGGGACAGATCGCCCTGCCGGTCACAGGCCGCATCAAACGCCGGTTCGGCGACGACGACGGTAACGGCGCCTTGATGCTTGGGGACATGGTTGCGACACAATCGGGAGCCATCGTTACCGCGCCGGCGGATGGGAATGTGCTTTATGCGGGGCCGTTTCGTTCCTATGGTCAACTCTTGATCCTCAATGCCGGCGACGGTTATCATGTCGTCTTGGCTGGGATGAGCAGAATCAGCGTCGCGACTGGCCAGTCAGTGCTCGCAGGAGAGCCGGTCGGCGCGATGGGAGAAGCCCGGGTGGCAAGCACCTCGGTTTCGAAGAATGGAAATGCCACGCCGGAACTCTATGTCGAGTTCCGCAAGGATGGAAAACCCGTCGATCCGGCCCCATGGTGGGCGGACCGTTTTTCTGGAAGGACGTGAAATGATGCGGAAACTGTCGCTTCTGTTTGCCGGTGCGCTGATGGGCGCGTCCGCCATGAGCCTTGTCTATGGCGCACCCGGCTCGGCGGCGAACGCTGCGGGATCGGAGACCTACAAGCAACTGGCGATCTTCGGCGACATCTTCGAGCGGGTGCGGGCGCAGTATGTGACCCCGCCCGACGACAAGTCGCTGGTCGAGAACGCCATCAACGGCATGCTTTCCTCGCTCGATCCGCACTCCTCCTACATGAACGCCGAACAGGCGCAGGACATGCGCGTGCAGACCAAGGGCGAATTTGGCGGCCTCGGCATCGAGGTCACCATGGAGAACGACCTGGTCAAGGTGATCACGCCGATCGACGACACGCCGGCCGCCAAGGCGGGCGTGCTGGCCGGCGACTATATCGCCAAGATCGACGGCGAGGAGGTTCGCGGCCTGACGCTCAACGACGCGGTCGACAAGATGCGCGGCCTGGTCAATACGCCGATCAAGCTGACCATCCTGCGCCAGGGCGCCGACAAGCCGATCGAACTGACGGTCGTGCGCGACATCATCAAGGTCAAGGCGGTCAAGTTCCGGGTCGAGAACGACATCGGCTACATGAAGATCACCTCCTTCACCGAAAAGACCTATGACGACCTCGAGAACGCCATCGACACCATCAAGAAGCAGGTGCCGGACGACAAGTTGAAGGGCTATGTGCTCGACCTGCGCCTCAACCCGGGCGGCCTGCTCGACCAGGCGGTGAGCGTGTCGGATGCCTTCCTCAAGCGCGGCGAGATCGTCTCGACGCGCGGCCGCGATCCCAAGGACGTCACCCGCTTCGACGCCAAGCCCAAGCAGACCGACGACATCAACGGCAAGCCGATGATCGTGCTCGTCAATGGTGGCTCGGCCAGCGCTTCGGAGATCGTCGCGGGCGCGCTGCAGGATCTGCGCCGCGTCACGGTGGTCGGTACGCAGTCCTTCGGCAAGGGCTCGGTGCAGACCATTATCCCGCTCGGCGAGAATGGCGCGCTCAGGCTGACGACGGCGCTCTATTACACGCCGTCGGGCAAGTCGATCCAGGGCAAGGGCATCACGCCCGACATCAAGATCGACCAGCCGCTGCCGCCGGAACTGCAGGGCAGGGACCTGACGCGCGGCGAGTCCGATCTCAAGGGCCATATCAAGGGCGCCGACGAGAGCAAGACCGGCTCCGGCTCCGCAGCCTATGTGCCGCCGGATCCGAAGGACGACCTGCAGCTCATCTATGCCGAGCAGCTGCTGCGTGGCCAGAAGACCGATCCGGCCTTCCCGCCCAATCCGGAAAAGGCCGTGCTCAACCAGTAAGGCCGGCAACCGGCCTGGCCGGTTGAACGAAGCAATGCGATGCTGCCGGGACCGAGAGGTTCCGGCAGTTTGATTCGGGGGCAGGACCAGGCCTCCAGGGACGGCGCCAAGGGGGCGCCAGGATTGATGAATTCGTGCATGTCTTCCCGAAGGAGGTCGCCTTCGGACCGTGCACCGGGGACAGGGCTTGGCTGATATCGGCAAGGACATCGAACGCCCGCTTGGACAGACGGTCCGGGCGCCGCGTGCCGCCGGCAAGATCAGCGTAGGCGTGATCGCGGCGAGCGCGGTCGTGCTGGCCGTGGTCGGCGTCTCGGCCGCGATCGCGCTCAGGGAAAAGCCGTTTCGAAAACCACAGGAAGTCGCCGTTTCGACACCGAAAGTGACCGCGGCGGCCGAGCCCGCCGCGTCCCCTCCCGCATTGGCTCCGGCAGCGACGCCAAAGGTGGAGACGCCGGCGAAGGACTTGTCGACCAAGAGCGGCGGTCCGCAGATCATCCATGTGCAGACGGAAGAAGGCGATGGCCCTCCCAAGGCGGCAGTCGTCATTCGCGATCCGTCGACAGTCGGCCAGAACCTCAAGATCGCGCATATTCCCGACAGGGCGCTGATCGAAACCAGCGAAACCGGGCCCTTGCCGATGCGCTCCGCCGATGGCCGGCGACCGTTCGACGTCTATGCGCGGCCATGGTCCGGCACGCGCGGCGCACGTGTGGCCATCGTCATTGGCGGGCTCGCGGTTTCACAGACCGGCACCCAGGCGGCGATCGCCAAGCTGCCGGCGGAAGTGACACTGGCCTTCGCGCCGCAGGGCAACAGCATCGGCCGCTGGATGCAGGCCGCGAGGCAGAGCGGCCATGAGATCGTCATGCAGGTGCCGCTCGAACCGTTCGACTATCCCAATGTCAACCCCGGCCGCAACACGCTGACGGTGGCGGCGACCCCCGACGAGAATCTCGCGAATCTGCATTGGGCGCTGTCGCGGACGACGAACTATACCGGCGTCATGAACTATATGGGCGCGCGTTTTTCCTCCGACGCGGCGGCGATGCAGCCGTTCATGGCCGAGCTCGGCAAAAGGGGCCTCGCCTATATCGACGACGGCTCGTCGGCGCGCAGCCTGGCTCCGGACATGGCGTTGAAGGATGGCGTGCCCTTCGTCGCCGGCGACACGGCGATCGACGCGGTGCAGGATCGCGGCGCCATCCTGAAGAAGCTCGACAGTCTCGAAGCGACCGCGCGTGCCAAGGGTACCGCCGTCGGTATCGGCTCGGCTTTCGACCTGACGGTCGACACCGTCACCGCCTGGATCGCTGAAGCGAAGAAGCGTGGCATCGAGATCGTGCCGGTTTCAGCGGTGGCCGTCGATCCGCAAAAAGGATAGACGATGTGGACAATCAGCTTGTGACGATTTCAGCGATGGCGAGAGAAGAGCTTTCTCTGTGCTTCGTTGAGCGCGCTATCCCAATCGACCTCGCGCTTAGATCGCGGGATTTGCCGATGTTCATTGTTGTAGAATAGTGTCCCATGGATTCCGAGCGCATCGCGCTTAAGGATAGGGCGGCTCCAAAGCGGAGCTAGCATGCGGCCAGCCTCCTCTTCGCCTAGCCGTTCGAAGAGGTCTTCGGCCAATTCCATATCTCGCCCGTCGGGGAAGATGGCGGCGAACTCCTCCTCGGTTGCCTGGAATATGCTGAAGGTAGCGTTCAGAGCGCCGTCGATGATTTGGATATTTTTCATAAGATGTATTTTCGCATTCGACCGCAACAGCGGCAACTGGCCGGGTGACAGCCAACTCGAACGCGGCGCAGTTTCCGCGCTTCCGGTGTAAGCCCAGTTTGGGTACGCTCCGTTCTCGATCCGCCCAGTCGCACCGCGTCGTCGGAGCGATTCTCAAAACAGCTGGAAACTGACTAATGTCCAAAAAGACGATCGACCGCGAAACGCTGCCCTATCGGCCCTGTGTCGGGCTGATGATCCTCAACGGCGATGGCCTGGTCTGGGTCGGGCATCGCATTGCCGAACCCGACAGCGAATTCGCCGGCACGACGCAGCTCTGGCAGATGCCGCAGGGCGGCATCGACAAGGGCGAGGAGCCGCTGCGGGCGGCGGAGCGGGAGCTCTATGAGGAGACCGGCATGCGCAGCGTCTCGCTGCTGGCCGAAGCGCCGGACTGGATCAACTACGATCTGCCGGATCATCTCGTCGGCATTGCCTTCAAGGGCAGGTATCGCGGCCAGGCGCAGAAATGGTTTGCGTTCCGCTTCCACGGCGATACCAGCGAAATCCAGATCAACCCGCCGCCGGGCGGCCACACCGCCGAATTCGACAAATGGTCGTGGCGGCCGATGCAGGATCTTCCCGACCTGATCGTGCCGTTCAAGCGCAAGGTCTATGAAGATGTGGTGGCGGCGTTCCGGCACCTGGTGCCGTAGCTGGACGAGTTGCGACGGCGTTCGAAGGACCTTGGTTGCCGTGCCGGCGCGTCGGTCCTATTGATGTTAATCCGCTACAAGGAGGGTCGCCATGAACGACACCCCCGCAAGGTCGCTGCCCCATGACGTCGCCGCCGTAGGCCAAGCGGCTGCCGGGGCGATCTTGACCATCGATCTCGGTGCGATCCGCGAAAACTACCGACGGCTGAAGGCAAGGCTGGGCGGCGTGCGCTGCGCCGGCGTGGTCAAAGCCAACGGCTACGGTCTCGGCGCGAGCCAAGTGGCATCGGCGCTGATGAAGGAAGGCTGCGGCATCTTCTTCGTCGCGCTGCTGGCCGAAGGCATCGCGCTGCGCAAGGCGATCGGGGCCGGACCTGAGATCTACGTGCTGAACGGATTGCCGCCAGGCTCCGAGCCGGAGGCGGTCGCGTCCGATCTGTGCGCGGTCGTCAACAGTGGCGCGCAGTTGGAAGCCTGGCGCGCGGCGGCGCATCGCGTTGGCCGAAAACTTCCGGCCGCCATCCAGGTCGACAGCGGCATGTCGCGGCTTGGCATGGCGCCAGCCGAAGTCGAGGCGATGGCCGGTGATGCCGCCGCGTTCGACGGCATCGCCGTCAGATATGTGATGAGCCATCTGGCCTGCGCCGACGAGCCGCGCCATCCCGCCAATGAACAGCAGAGGCTGGCCTTCGAGCGGTTGCGCGCCATGCTGTCCGAGGCGCCCGCTTCGCTTGCCAATTCCTCCGGCATCTTTCTGGGGCCGTCCTACCATTATGATCTCGCCCGCCCTGGCGCCGCGCTCTACGGCATCAATCCGACGCCCGCCGAACCCAACCCGATGCTGCCCGTGGTGCGGCTGCAGGCCAAGGTGGCGCAGACGCGCAGCGTCGAACAGGGCACCGGCATCGGCTATGGCCACACCTATCACGCGGAAGCGCCGCTCAGCCTGGCGACGATCTCGTTCGGCTATGCGGATGGCTGGCTGCGCCGGTCCGCGTCGGCCGCCTGGTTCGAGGGGGTGCGCCTGCCCTTCCTCGGACGTGTGTCGATGGATTCGATCATTCTCGACATTTCCGCCCTGCCGCCCGGCAAGCTTCGCGAAGGGGATCTCGTCGAACTGCTCGGCCCTTCGCAAAGCGTCGACGACGCCGCCGGCCATGCCGGCACTATCGGTTACGAAATCCTGGCCAGTCTCGGCACACGCTTCCACCGGCGCTATGTCGGCGGTTGAGCGGTTTGGCCGCGCTTGACAAGCGGACGCCTGTCGGCAAGGTTCGGCGCATGAGCAACCTCGCTTATATCAGAACCTTGTTCAGGGTCTGCCCGATCGCGGGATCGTAGCCCCGGCGCGGCCGCCTTTCGGCGTTCGTCCGTACCGGGGCATCCATACATCCACCCATCGCCATCAAGCCGCACCGCTCTCCGCGGCTGCCGGCTTTCATCAGGCCGCCGTCAACGCGGCGGCAAGCGCGCATCCGTTCGATGCGTCGATCCATGAGGTTTGCCATGCAACATGCAACGGGACTGCATCCATCCGTCCAAATTCTAATCAGCGACACCGACCATGACAGGTTGACCGGCCTGGCCCGGACCGTGCTCGACCGCGCGCCCGAGACGGCCGATGAGCTGCTCGCGGAATTGGACCGGGCGGTGATTACGGAAGCGGCGGCAATTCCGGCCGGCGTCGTGCGAATGGGGTCGACAGTCACGGTTCGCGGTGAAGGCGGTGATATCAGGCGCATCACGCTGGTCTATCCAGGCGACGCCGACATTGCCGAAAACCGGATCTCGGTGCTGACGCCGATGGGAACGGCGCTTGTCGGCGTCAGCACCGGACAAGTGGTGTTCTGGAGCGGCCGTGGCGGCCGCAAACTGTCGGCAACCGTGGAGGCGGTCGATACGCCCGCCGGCGGCGGCGAGCACTGATCGTGGAGGCGATAATGAACAACGGAAGCTGCCGCCTGACGACGAAGGATTTCGCCGTCCTGGAAGTAATGCTCGAGCGCCGGCGGGCATTCGCGGATCCGATGGTCGCGATGATCGAAGAGAAGCTTTCCAATGCCGGCGTCGTGCCCATCGAGTCGGTCGAACCCGATATCGTGACGCTGAACAGCCGGGTGGTGTTTTGCGTCGATGCCGGTGCGGTCGAGACGCGCACCCTGGTGCAGAACGACGTGCGCGGACCGGTCGGCTCCAGCCTGTCGGTGGCGACCAGGCGCGGCCTGTGCATGCTTGGCATGGCGCAAGGCCAGACGGCATCGCTCGAACACGCCGACGGCAGGCGCGAATCGATCCGGATCAAGGCGGTGCTCTATCAGCCGGAAGCCGCTCGGCGGGCAGCCCGGGAAAGAGCTTCCGCTGGCGGATCGCGGCCACATGGGCTGACCCTCGTCTACAGCGCTGACACGTCTATCCGGCCTCTTGGCGAGACGGCAGGAATGCGGCAGACAGGGAAAGACGACGATCCCGGTCCGTCGGCGGCGTGAAAAGCCACGGCGCATGGTTGAGAAGATCGGAATCGATTTTCGCCGGCGATCGTGCGCAAATCGCAGATGTGGCCGTGTCCTTCGGCATGAAGGACACGGCGTAAGGAGTGAATGATGAAGATCATGGTGCTGGGCAGTGGCGTCATCGGGGTGACCACGGCCTATTATCTCGCTGAGGCCGGCCATGAGGTGACGGTGATCGACCGCCAGAAAGGCCCGGCGCTGGAGACCAGCTTTGCCAATGCCGGCGAGATTTCGCCCGGCTATGCCTCGCCCTGGGCCAGCCCCGGCATTCCGCTCAAGGCGATCAAGTGGCTCCTGATGAAGCACGGCCCGCTGGTGGTCCGGCCGGCCTTCGACCCGCATATGTGGACATGGCTGGTCAAGATGCTGCGCAACTGCACCGCCGAGCGCTACGCCATCAACAAAGCGCGCATGGTGCCGCTGGCGGAATACAGCCGCGACACGCTGAAGGCGCTGCGCGAAGCGACCGGCATTGCCTATGACGAGCGGACCCAGGGCACGCTGCAATTGTTTCGCACGCAAAAGCAACTCGACGGCACCGGAGGCGATGTCGAGGTGCTGAAGAAATATGGCGTGCCGTACGAAATCCTCGACCAGGATGGCTGCATCGCGGCGGAGCCGGGGCTGGCCGGCGTGCGCGAGAAGTTCGTCGGGGGGCTGAGACTGCCGCATGACGAGACCGGCGACTGCAAGATGTTCACCGACAGGCTGACCGAGCTCTGCGTGGCGCGCGGCGTCAAGTTCGAGTACGACGTGACCATCTGGCGCGTCATCCGCAGCCGCAATCGTGTCGCCAATCTGAGCACCAGTGCGGGCTGGAAGGCGGCGGACGCCTATGTCATGGCGCTGGGCAGCTATTCGGCGGGTTTCATGCGCCGGATGAAGCGGTCGATCCCGGTCTATCCGGTCAAGGGCTACTCGATCACGGTGCCGATCAAGGACGCCGCCGCCGCACCGGTGTCGACCGTAATGGACGAGACCTATAAGGTCGCGATCACCCGGCTTGGCGACCGCATCCGCGTCGGCGGCACGGCCGAGATTTCCGGCTTCGATCTCAGGTTGCACGAATCGCGACGCCGCACCCTGGAACACTCGGTCGGCGATCTCTTTCCGGGCGCCGGCGCCATGCGCGAGGCGACGTTCTGGTGCGGGCTGCGGCCGATGACGCCGGATGGACCACCGCTGATCGGCCGCACCGAACTGTCCAACCTCTATCTCAATACCGGCCATGGAACGCTGGGCTGGACCATGGCCTGCGGCTCGGCCAAGGTGCTGGCCGACATCATCTCGAACCGGGTACCCGACATCGACGTGCGTGCCCTGGCGCAGGAGCGTTATCTTAAATAGCCCGCGCGCGTCTCGCCGGCGCGCTCTGTTCCTTGCTTTGATGCACGTCGTTGCCCCAAAACCGGGGCCACTTTTGGGCGACATCTCTTGGGTGGATGCAATTCCGGGCGGAAAACCGCTTCGCACTTTTCCTGGAATTGCATCAGAACGCCTGCCTGACCCAGGCCTCGTCGAACAGCAGCCGGTAGGCCCACGGGATCGTCAGTTTGGTGGAAACCGGGTTCGAGTGGGCGAGATAGTCGTCATAGACCGGCTTCATCCTGGCGTAGAAGGCGGGGTCGAGCACCATCATGCCGTTCTCGGAATCGTGGAAGAAGCTGCGGTTGTTGAGGTTGACCGAGGAGATGGCGACCAGCTTTTCATCGATCAGCATGATCTTGGAATGCAGCACCACGTCAGGTGCCTTGAATTCGCGGATGTCGATGCGGTCGCCATATTTCTCGACGAACAGCTTGTTGAGCGCGGTGAGGAACCTGCCGCCGATATCGCCCTTGAGGTCGATGCGGCCGACAATGTCGATCTTGACGCCGCGGGCGAGCGCCCGATCGAAGGCCCGGGCGAGGCTCGGCGTCAGATTGAGGTAAGGGTTGACGATCTGGATATGGTGCTGGGCGGCGTCGACCAGCTCGACGAAATAGGCCTCCAGCGCGTGGTCATCCTCATAGGGCACCGAAATGAAATGCCGGACATTGCCAGATGGCAGGCCATCTCCGTGGACCGGGACGGAGAAGGGACGCACCAGGTTTGTGTCGGCGTCGCGCAGCCATATTGTCGACAGATGCGCGGCGAGCGTCTCGACCGTCGCCGTGTCGGCGAACTCGATGTCGAAGTCGCTCCAGTTCGAATAGTAGTTCAGCGAAAGGCCATCGGTCTTGCCGTATTGCTCGAGGTCCGGATAGCGGGACAGATCGATCGGCCGGTGGAACAGGAAGCCATCATGGATGTTGCGGCCGCCGATGATGACGCGCGAACGCGCGGGGTCCTGCGCCAGCGTCGCCAGCATCTTGATATGATGGGTCTTGTGCAGCTGTGAAATCTGCTCGTCGATCGGCGCGCCATGATCCGCCCGCCAGCGGTATTCCTGCAGCTCGACATTGGGGAACTCGGCCGCCAGCCGGTGCAGCATGGCGTCGTCCTTGTCACGTTCAAGCACGTCGGTGACCATGATGCGCACCTTGGCGCCAAGCGCTGCATGATGGCGGATCAGCCGTTCGATGATGCGCCCGGAAAAGTCGGCCTTGAATTCGAGCGAGGACAGATAGATCAGCTTCAGCCTTGGCACCTTCGAGAAATCGAGCGGCAATTCCGGATCGCCCTTGTCTATTGCCGCATCGGACAGCGGCGCGCCCATCAGTGCCTCGACCTTGGCGTTGAAGCCGTCGCGCGATTTGCGCAGCAGCCTGGGGTGGCCGATCGGCATGGCGCAGGTCTGCGACAGCCACCGGCCGGCATAGAACGCGCGCTCGAGGGCGTCGAGGCCGGCGCCGTCGGGGACCGGGCAGCGCTGGTAGCGGCTATCCAAACTGGCGAGCGCCGGATCGGCGGTCTCTTCGCGCCGGATGGTGAGCGGCGCGCCGGTGGGCGCGAGGCTGGAGCGGATCCTTGCCGTGCACCGGTTCAGGTCATCGGCCGGAAACAGGCTGACCGTGTCGTTCTCGCTCGACAGGCGAAGGCGGAATGCCGCGCCGGCGGCAATGGTGCGTGAGGCTCCGGCGGCGCGGATCGCCAATGCGCCGTCGCAACTGCCTTCGATATCGGCTGGCTGCTGGCCGGCCTGGCGCACGACGATCTCGGTGTTGCGTGCCTGCAAGCCGGAAAAATCGAAGGTCTTGGAAGCCGAGGCCCGCGCCGCCGCATCGATGTAGAGCGTCTGCCGCGACACCCGCCAGCGGCCGTCGAAATGGCCGTCGCCGCCGCCCCCACTGGCCGGCGGCAGATGAGCGTTGGCGACCGGTCCGGCCAGTTGCCGTAGTGTCGAATATGTTGCCTGGAAATCGCGGTTCTGGACATCGCGGCGGTTGCGCCCGAACGGGCCGGTGCCGTTGGCTCGGTCCATGGCGCCGAGCTGGTTGTTGGCAAGCAGCGCCAGGAACCGTCTTTCGTAGTCGCTGTCGATGGCATTGCCGAAGAACCACGCCGCCGCGAACTGTGGCCCGGGCGTGCCGGCCGACAGCGAGGGCCGCGCGCAAGCTTCCTGTCCCGCCAGGAAGTCGCAGGCATTGCTACCCGCACCGGCACAACCGGCAAGGGCAGCCAGCCCGAACAGGGCGAGGATGACGATCGTGCGGCTATTCACCCGTTGGCTCCGGCCTTCATGGCGCTCAACTGCGCCGGGTCGCGCGGCGGCATGAAACCTTGCGGAAAAACCTTGCAGACGGGTATGGCGAAGGTGGCGATCAGCAGTTCGGCCTCGCTGCGCGTCTTGCGCGGTGCCGTCTTGTCGTCGCGGATTGCCCGCGCCGAGGCGACAAGGGCGCCGTCGCAGTCGCAATGGTCGCGGCGGGCGATGTAGCAGGCGTCATGGGTTCGGCAAACGGCGTCGAGGCGGTCGACCGGCCGGGCCGACAGATCGCCGGTGCGGGTGCCGGGACCGCAGTAATTGCCGATGACGAAAGGCGAGGGGCGCGCCATGGCGTAGCGGATCGGCCTGGGCAATTCGGCTTCCGGTACCTTTGTCCATGGATTGGCGCATGCGGAGACAAGAAGCAGCGGCAGGATGGCAAGAACGGCTCGCATGTCTATCCGCGCCAGCTTTCTGAAAGATGTCCCCACCCGGCGCCCGCCTTGCGTGGCCGAGGGCCGCACGCCTGATGCCACACTGGCTGGTTTTGTGGCAAGGAAAAGGCGGCGTGTGGGGACCGGCTGTGTTTGTGCCGTGACGGCGCTTCTACAGGAAGAGGCCCCGCTCACGCTCAACCGCCTTGGTGATGAAGCTGGCGACGATCTGGACGCGGCGCAGCGGCCTCACCGATTCATGGTAGACCAGCCAGTAGGCGCGGCGGATGGGCGCGACCACGTCGACGGCCACCAGCTCCGGCATCGAGCGGGCGACGAAGGTGTGCAGGATGCCGATGCCGGCGCCCGAGCGCACGGCTTCGGCCTGGCCGAGCGCGGAAGAGATGGCGAAGCTGGTGCGCCAGTCCGCGCTGAATTCGGCCGCGTAGTCGAGCGACGGGCTGACGATGAGGTCCGGCACATAGCCGATGAGGGTGTGCCGGCCGAGTTCGGCGGCGGTTCTGGGCAGCCCATTGGCTTCGGCGTAGGCGCGCGACGCGAACAGGCCGAGCGAATAGTCGACCAGCTTTCCGGCAACCAGCCGCCCTTCGGTCGGCCGCTCGACGGTAATCGCGATATCGGCCTCGCGCCGCGACAGCGAAAAGGAGCGCGGCACCGGCACGAGCTGGATGGTGAGTTCGCGGTGCAGGGCGGTGAGTTCGCCCAGCCGCTTGGCCAGGAAGGCGACGCCGAAGCCGTCGGGTGCACCGATGCGCACGGTTCCGGACACGTCGTCGCCTTCGCCCGATATGGTCGAGCGGGCGGCGATCATGTCGCCTTCCATGCGCTCGGCGATGTCGAGGAAGCGCTCGCCTGCCGGCGTCAGCTCGCTGCCGGTGGTCAGGCGGCGGAAGAGTTTTGTCCTCAGTGCTTCCTCCAGGGCCGCGATGCGGCGCGAGACGGTGGCATGGTTGAGCTCCAGCCGCCGCGCGGCGCCAAGGATCTGGCCGGCGCGCGCCACGGCGAGGAAGATGCGCACGTCATCCCAGTTCAAGGGCGTGGTCCGACAGGACGGAGGGGCGTGCGAGGGAACTCAACTTAACGATTCCAGCGATGACAAACTCACCCTACCATTTGCGACAATTGATGCACAGGCACCCACCGTTATCTATTTTCCGCACAACGGTTGCGTTCTCCCTCGCGTTGCCTTCGCCACCACAAAGGCGGACAATGCGCCATCACAAACAAGGGAGAGAAATCATGATCGACTACGGTCATTTCATCGGCGGCAAGCGTGTCGCCGGCACCAGCGGGCGCAAGCAGGACGTCATGCAGCCGATGGACGGCTCGGTGCGCGGCACCGTGGCGCTGGCCTCGCAGGCGGAACTGCGCGCGGCGGTCGAAAATGCCAAGGCCGCGCAGCCCGCATGGGCGGCCACCAATCCGCAGCGCCGCGTGCGCGTGCTGATGAAATTCCTCGAACTGGTCGCCCGCGACTACGACGAACTGGCCGACATCCTGGCGCGCGAACACGGCAAGACCATCGCCGACGCCAAGGGCGACATCCAGCGCGGCCTCGAAGTGGTCGAGGTCTGCATCGGCGCGCCGCATATGATGAAGGGCGAATTCACCGACGGCGCCGGCCCCGGCATCGACGTCTATTCGATGCGCCAGCCGCTCGGCGTGGTCGCAGGCATCACGCCGTTCAATTTCCCCGCCATGATCCCGCTTTGGAAAATCGCGCCGGCGATCGCTTGCGGCAATGCCTTCATCCTGAAGCCTTCGGAGCGTGATCCGGGCGTGCCGATGCGCATTGCCGAACTGTTCATCGAGGCCGGGCTGCCTGCCGGCATCCTCAACGTCGTCAATGGCGACAAGGATGTCGTCGACGCCATCCTCGACGATCCCGACATCAAGGCCATCGGCTTTGTCGGCTCGACCCCGATCGCCCACTACATCTATTCGCGCGGCACGGCGGCGGGCAAGCGCGTGCAGTGCTTCGGCGGCGCCAAGAACCACATGATCATCATGCCCGATGCCGACATGGACCAGACCGTCGACGCGCTGATCGGCGCCGGCTACGGTTCGGCCGGCGAGCGCTGCATGGCGATCTCGGTCGCCGTGCCGGTCGGCAACGACACGGCCAACCGGCTGATGGAAAAGCTGATCCCTCGCGTCGAGAGCCTGAAGGTCGGCCCGTCGACGGATTCGGCCGCCGATTTCGGCCCGCTGGTCACCGCCCAGGCGCTGGAGCGCGTCAAGGGTTATGTCGACACCGGCGTCAAGGAAGGCGCCAAGCTGGTGGTCGACGGCCGCGGCTTCAAGATGCAGGGTTACGAGGACGGCTACTATATGGGCGGCTGCCTGTTCGACAACGTGACCGCGGACATGCGCATCTACAAGGAAGAGATCTTCGGACCGGTACTCTCGGTTGTGCGTGCGCCGCGCTATGAGGATGCGATCAAGCTCGCCAACGACCACGAGATGGGCAATGGCGTCGCCATCTTCACCCGCGACGGCGATGCCGCCCGCGACTTCGCCAGCCGTGTCCAGGTCGGCATGGTCGGCGTCAACGTGCCGATCCCGGTGCCGATCGCCTACTACACGTTCGGCGGCTGGAAGGCGTCTTCCTTCGGCGACCTCAACCAGCACGGCCCGGACGCCTTCCGCTTCTACACCAAGACCAAGACGGTGACCTCGCGCTGGCCGTCCGGCATCAAGGACGGTGCCGAGTTCGTCATCCCGACGATGAACTAAGCCGGACGGTTTCTTGGCTGCGCGTCCTCGCCTTCGGCTGCGGGCGCGCGGGCCGGCATCAAGGACGGAACCGAGTTCGTCATCCCGACGATGAGCTGACCTGACGCTCCCCTAAACCGAAGTTGAGAAAGCGCGGTGCAAACCGCGCTTCTTTTTCATGGGCGTCGGGAATGTGGGGGCTTTCGTCCGCTTAAGCCTTGCGCCGTCCAGCTGCGCCGCCGCGAGCGCAACGTCAGGTACATTATGCCAATGCCTCGCGCCCCGCGAGCATCTCCACATTCTAATAATTCCATCGCCGTGTGATGGAACCAACAGACCACCATCCGCCTTAGGCTTTATTCCTGCCACGCGTGCAGGCAATCAAACAGCGCCGGTGGCAGCCGGGGTTCTCGTCTGGCGCAAGGAGGTGTCAGATGACACGATTTCTTATGGCGACACTTTTGGCGGCGGCCGCGATGACCGGTGGAATCGCGCCAGCGAACGCGGCGGCGCAATGCGCGGCGCGCGCGGACATCATCAAGGCGCTCGGCGACAAATTCCACGAAACCGAGGCCGGGCGCGGCCTGATCAATCCGAACGTCGTCCTCGAGATCTTCATCTCGGATAAGGGTAGCTGGACCGTGCTGGCCTCGGACACCAAAGGCCAGAGTTGTGTTCTGTCGGTCGGCGAAGGCTGGGACAGCCCGACCATCACCGCGGCGATGCCGGGCGCTTGACGGCGCGACGCTGCAGCGGGACCTCCCGGCGGCGGCCTTCAGACCGTCGGAATTGTGCCGCCATCGATGACGTACTCGGCGCCGTGGATTGCGGATGCGCGATCCGAAACGAGGAAGGCCACCAGTTCCGCGATCTCTTGCGGCCATGCCGGCCGGCCGATCGGGATGCCGCCCATCGCGTCCATGATACCTTGGCGGGCGGTCTCCTCATCCGAGCCCGAATGGGCCGCCAGCCGCTTCACCATTGCCTCCGAGGCGGTGGTGTGGATCCAGCCCGGCGCCACTATGTTCACGCGAATGCCTTGTGGGCCGAGTTCCTTGGACAGCGCCTTGCTGTAATTTGAAAGGGCCGCCTTCGCCGCCGCATAGGCGATGGTGGATTCGTGGAGCGGCAACCGGCGCTGGATCGACGAGATGTGTACGATCGCCCCGGAGCCCTGCTCGATCATGCGCGGGACAAGCAGGCGGTCGAGCCGCACCGCCGCAAGCAGATTAAGATTGAGTTCATCCTGCCAGATCCGGTCGGACAGCGCCGCGAAACCGCCGCCTGGGCTTTTCGACCCGCCAACGCTGTGAATGACGATGTCGATGCCGCCAAGACGGTCGATGATGGCGGCGGCCACGTTTGCCGCACCGTCGAGAGTGGCGACGTCAGCTTGCACGAAGAGTTCCGCCGGTGATCCGGCGTCGGGCGAACGGGCTGTCGTCGCGACCGTTGCACCTGCTGCGGCAAGCCGGTGAACGATAGCTTCGCCGGCGCCTTTGGTGCCGCCGGTGACCAGCACGCGCCTGCCCCGGAACTCCTGGTCATCGATCGCGAATGTCTGCCGGATGGTCATAGGCCAATCTCCAGTTTCGCGATCCGGTCGCCGCCCAGCGTGAAATTGTAGTGGAGCGTTATCGGGCTGCCGGGGAAGTCACCGGAGACGATACCGGCGATCCGCCATGCGTTGGCTGTGACACCGGCCTCCTTCACCTCGACTGTCGCGTGATATTTGTCGGTCGTACTTTGCATCCACCTGCGGATCGCTTCGGTTCCGCGATGGGTCTCGCCTTCGTCCTTGACGATGGCGTCCAGCGTGAAAGGCGCGAGCATCGCGCCGATGTCGTGGCGGTTGTTGGCGGCGAAATAATCCGCCAGCGGCGGAGGAAGGGTCACGGTCACGGTTTGTCTCCAATTGGATGCCGCCGTCTGTGGGAGGGGGCGGCTGTTGTCGGCCGCTAAGATGAGGTATGCTGGAGAAATGACAAGAACCGACGAAAAAGTAAGGTACTTACCCGAAAGTGAGGCTGAGACGCTGACGCCGCTCTCCGCAGCGAGCGGTGTGGAAAACGTGCTACGCATCCTCGAGGGCCGTTGGAAGCTGGTGATCCTGTTCCATCTGTTCGGCGGCAAAGTGCTGCGCTTTTCAGACCTCGAGCGGGCGATACCGGCTATTTCGCAGAAAATGCTGATCCAGCAGCTCCGGCAGATGGGCGCCGACGGGATTGTCCGCCGTATCGTTCACCATCAAGTACCGCCAAAGGTCGAGTATTGCCTGACCGATTGGGGTCAGGCCCTGTGCCCGGCTCTCGATGCCCTGTTGAAATGGGCGGCGCAAAAGGGCTCCGCCGACGCCTGACCGAGCCTATCGTGTCGCAGCCACCTCGGCATGGCCGCGCAGCAGCGCCATCAGCTTCTTGGCGTCCTTGGCGGCGCCCTCCTCGTCGCCGTCGAGGATCGAGCGGATCAACGCGACATGGTGCTCAGCGGATTCCGCCAGCCCGGTGTCCGACTTGTAGCGGAACCAGAAGCGGCGGCTGTGGGTCTGCAACGGGGCGGCCAGCCGGGCGGCGAACGGATTGTCGGCGGCCAGCGCCAGCGCTTCGTCGAGCGCCTTGTCGGCCTGGATGAAGGCAAGCACATTGCCCGAGATCACCGCCTTCTGCATGGCAAGCGCGGCCTCGTGAAACAGGTCGGCGGCCTCGCGGGTGACGAAGCGTGCGGCCGATCGTGCGAGCACCACCTCGACGCCGCGCCTTGCGTCGAGCACGCGCAGCCAGTCGCCGGGATGCAGCGGTGCGATCGCGATGCCGGCACGCGGCCTGACATCGAGCAGTCCCTCCCAGGCCAGCCGCTGGATCGCCTCGCGCACCGGCGTGCGGCCGAGCGCCAGCCGCTCGATCAGGGAGCCCTCGGTGACAAAACTCGCCGGCGCCAGTTCGAGCGTCACGATCATGTGTTCGAGGACGCGATAAGCCCTGGTCGCCGCGGGCTCGGACACGGTGCTTGCTTCCATGGATATCAAAGGCGGTCTCCTGATATATCTAAAATATATCATAACAGATTCCGCATTGACAGCGGCTTTCCTAACAGATATACGGCTGATATATCAGATGGAGAGATAGTCATGTGGACCGGAGTTTTCCCCGCCGTCACGACCAAATTCACCGCCGACGACCGGCTCGATCATGCCGAGATGGAGCGTTGCTTCAGCCTGCAGATGGAGGCCGGCTGCGACGGCATCATCGTCTGCGGCTCGCTCGGCGAAGGGCCGATGCTGTCGCCTGACGAGAAGATCGAGGTGCTGAAGACCGCGCAGAAGGTCGCTGGCAAGAAGCCGGTGCTGCTGACGGTCAACGAGGCCGGCACCCGCGAGGCCGCCAGCATCGCCAGGCGCGCCGCCAAGGAAGGCGCCAACGGCCTGATGGTGGTGCCGAGCCCGATCTATCATACCAACGCGGAAGAGACCGTGGCGGCGCTGCGCGCCGTGGCCGAGGCCGGCGACCTGCCGGTCATGATCTATTCCAACCGGCTCGCCTACCGCGTCGATGTCACCGTCGACCAGATGGAGGAGCTTGCGTCGGACAAGCGTTTCGTCGCCATCAAGGAATCCTCCGACGACATCCGCCGCTCGACCGAGATCATCAACCGCCTGGGCAGCCGCTACGACCTGTTCACCGGCGTCGACAATCTCGCCTTCGAGGCGCTGTCGGTGGGCGCCATCGGTTGGGTGGCCGGCCTGGTCACCGCCTTCCCGCGCGAAACCGTCGCCATCTACCAGTTGATGAAGCAGGGACGCCGCGAAGAGGCGCTCGCCATCTACCGCTGGTTCCGGCCGCTGCTCGACCTCGATGTCTCGACCTATCTGGTGCAGAACATCAAGCTTGCCGAAGTGTTCGCCATCAACACCAATGACCGCGTGCGCATGCCGCGCATGCCGCTCTCGGGCGAACGCCGCAAAGCGGTCGAGAAGATCGTCAAGGATGCGCTCGCGGTGCGGCCGACGCTGCCGCAGTTCTGAATTGGCGATGGCGCAGGCCCCCTCATCCGGCCGCTTCGCGGCCACCTTCTCCCCAGGGGGAGAAGAGTTCGCCAGCGTTGGCGTCAGCCTCTTCTCCCCAGCGGGGAGAAGGTGGCCCGAAGGGCCGGATGAGGGGGCTGGCACGGAGAAGCGAGAGAGGGCGTTTTGCACTGTGCGCCGCCATGAGTAACAATGCCGTAATCGACATCGCCATCATCGGCGGCGGCATCATCGGCATTTGCGCGGCGGCTTTCCTTGCCGAGGCGGGGCTGGATGTCACGGTCTTCGACCGCACCGGCATCTGCGAGGAGACGAGTTCCGGCAACGCCGCCGCCTTCGCCTTCTCCGACGTATTGCCGCTGGCGCACAAGGGCATGATCCGGCAGCTGCCGAAATGGCTCGCCGATCCGCTCGGCCCGCTCAGCATTCCGCCCGTCTACCTGCCGAAGCTGCTACCCTGGCTGGTTCGCTTCTGGCGCGCCGGCGCGCCAGGGAAATACGAGGCGAGCCTGACGGCGCAGGCCGGCATGATGAAGCTTGCCGAGGCCGAGTGGATGGATCTGCTTGATCGTTCCGGCACGCGGCCGATGCTGCGTGAGGACGGTTCGCTCGAGCTCTATGAAAGCGAAGCCGAGTTTCGCGCCTCGATGTCGGGCTGGGCGGCGCGCGAGCGCTTCGGCATCGGCTTCCGGCACGTCGAGGGCAAGGACCTGGCGGACTTGCAGCCGGGGCTGTCACCGCGTTTCGTCAGGGGCACCTTCGTGCCGGGATGGAAGACGGTCGCCGATCCAAAACTGCTCGGCAAGGCCGTGTGGGCCTACGCGCAGTCCAAGGGTGCCCGTTTCGAGATGGCCCGCATCGACCGGGTCGCCGCCGGTCAAGACGGCGCGACACTGACGCTGGCAGACGGCTCGAACAGGCAGGCCAGGCACCTCGTCATTGCCGCGGGCGCCTGGTCGCACCTGCTGGCGCGGCAGCTCGGCGACCGCATTCCGCTGGAAACCGAACGCGGCTACAACACGACATTGCCGAGAGCCGCGTTCGACGTGAGGCGGCAACTGATCTTCTCCGGCCACGGCTTCGTCATCACCCCGCTCGACACGGGCCTGCGCGTCGGCGGTGCCGTCGAGCTTGGCGGCATCGAACGGCCGCCCAATTTCGACAGGGCGAAAGCGCTCTTGCGGAAGGCGCAGGCATTCCTGCCGGGGCTCGATCCCACGGGCGGACGCGAATGGATGGGGTTCCGGCCCTCGCTGCCGGATTCGGTGCCCGTCATAGGCAAGGCAGCGCGAAGCCGGTCGGTCATCTATGCCTTCGGCCACGGCCATCTCGGCCTGACCCAGGCTGCGGCAACCGGGCGGTTGATCAGGGAATTCGTTCTGGGGCAGACTTCGTCCGTCGATCTGGTCCCCTTCAGCCCACAACGATTTTGATTTTTTCGGGTTTTGATTTTCGAGGAGCGACATGGCCAAGAAATCCTTCTTCTGCATCGACGGTCACACCTGCGGCAACCCAGTGCGGCTGGTCGCCGGCGGCGGCCCGCTGCTGCAGGGCTCGACAATGATGGAACGGCGCGCGCATTTCCTCGCCGAATACGACTGGATCCGCACCGGCCTGATGTTCGAGCCACGCGGCCATGACGTGATGTCGGGCTCGATCCTCTATCCGCCGACGCGCGAGGACTGCGACATCGCCATCCTGTTCATCGAGACTTCAGGCTGCCTGCCCATGTGCGGCCACGGCACGATCGGCACGGTGACGATGGCCATCGAGCACGGGCTGATCGTGCCGAAGACGCCTGGCGTGCTCAGGCTCGACACGCCGGCCGGCCTCGTCATCGCCGAATACAAACAGGTCGGCGAGTATGTCGAGGAGGTGCGCATCACCAACGTGCCGTCGTTCCTCCATGCCGAAGGGCTGACGGTCGAATGTCCCGGGCTCGGCGAGATCACGGTGGATGTCGCCTATGGCGGCAATTTCTACGCCATCGTCGAGCCGCAGGCGAATTATCGCGACATGGCGGATTATTCGGCCGGCGACCTCATCGCCTGGAGCCCGGTGGTGCGGCAACGGCTCAACGAGAAATATACCTTCGTGCATCCGGAAAACCCAGGGATCAACCGGCTGTCGCACATGCTGTGGACCGGCAAGCCGACGGTCGAGGGCGCGGATGCGCGCAATGCCGTCTTCTACGGCGACAAGGCGATTGATCGCTCGCCCTGCGGCACCGGCACCTCGGCGCGCATGGCGCAGCTCCATGCCAAAGGCAAGCTCAAGGCCGGAGACGCTTTCGTCCATGAATCGATCATCGGGTCGCTGTTCAAGGGCAAGGTCGAAAAGGAGGTCAACTTGGCCGGGAAGCAGGCAATCATCCCCTCGATTGGCGGTTGGGCGAGGATGACCGGACTGAACACCATCTTCATCGACGACCGCGATCCGTTCGCGCATGGTTTTGTGGTCAAGTAGGGAGAATCCTGACCCTACGGAAAGGAGTGTGACGAAAAAACGAACCGTGTCAGGAACGCAACGATTCTTCTCATCACCTAATTTTGACGGTGATTTCTTCGAAACGGAGCGCATGATGAGGCGCAATCGTCAAAGACATTGCGTTATGCCAATGATAGGGTCCGCGATAGTCCAGGGGCTGGGCGGAAAAAACGGGCGATCGGGAAGGCGTGGTTGGAAACACGCGGAGGGATCAAAAAAAATCACGTTGCAATCCGGCCTCGAAACTTTACGACTAGGGGAAATACGAAAAGGAATGCGTCTGCATGGGCGACATTCCAGGGGAGCCATGTACACATGCAGTACTTCGTCCAGCAGCTTATCAATGGGCTGACGCTGGGATCGATCTATGGGCTGATCGCGATCGGCTACACGATGGTCTACGGCATCATCGGCATGATCAATTTCGCCCATGGCGACATCTTCATGGTGGGCGCTTTCACGGCGCTGATCGTCTTCCTCATCCTCGGCGCGCTGTTTTATTCGGTGCCCGTGGTCATCGCGCTGCTGGTCATGATGATCGTGGCGATGCTGCTCACCAGCCTCTACAACTGGACGATCGAGAAAGTGGCCTACCGGCCGCTGCGCGGTTCGTTCCGGTTGGCGCCGCTGATCACCGCCATCGGCATGTCGATCGCGCTGTCGAACTTCGTCCAGGTGACGCAAGGGCCGCGCAACAAGCCGATCCCGCCGATGGTCAGCCAAGTCTACAACATCAACGGCGTCAGTGTGTCGCTGAAGCAGATCATCATCGTCATCGTCACAGCTTTGCTGCTGGCGGTGTTCTGGTACCTGGTCAACAAGACCTCGCTTGGCCGGGCGCAACGCGCCTGCGAGCAGGACCGCAAGATGGCGGCACTGCTGGGCATCGACGTCGACCGCACCATCTCGATCACCTTCATCATGGGTGCGGCCCTTGCCGCCGTCGCCGGCACGCTTTTCCTGATGTACTACGGCGTCATCGCCTTCTCCGACGGCTTCGTGCCGGGTGTGAAGGCCTTCACGGCTGCGGTGCTTGGCGGCATCGGCTCGCTTCCGGGGGCCGTGCTCGGCGGACTGCTGATCGGCTTCATCGAGAGCATGTGGTCGGCCTATTTCTCGATCGACTACAAGGATGTCGCCGCCTTCTCGATCCTGGCGATCGTCCTGATCTTCCTGCCTTCCGGCATATTGGGCCGGCCAGAAGTCGAAAAGGTCTGAGACCATGGCCGTAACCGTATCTCCAGAGCGCGACACCGTCGCCAGTCCCGTGCAGCGCGCCCTGCGCGAGGCCTTCTATGCCGGCGCCATCGCGCTTGGCCTGTTCGTGCTGTTCATCGGCCTCAAGACCGACCAGAACATGTCCAACGAACTGGTCGTGGTGCAGCGCTGGGGCCTGCTTGCCGCGGTGGTGATCGCCACCGCCGTCGGACGCTTCCTTTACGTTGCCTACGGCCAGCCCTTCATGGCCAACCAGAAGGTCGCCAACGTGACCACCGGCCTCATGCCGGCAAGCGTGGCATCCCGCTTCTTCACCCTGCCGGCCTTCATCGGAGCGGCGGTCGCCATGGTGCTGCTGTTCGTGTTCAACAGCTCTCTCGCCGGATGGGTTGGGGCAGAGCCGGCCGGCTATCTGCAATTCCTGCGTGCCCTGTCGGTCATCTATGTGCTGGCCTGCGTGATCTATTACTTCCGCGCCTTCATCCATGCCAACTTCACCAAATTGGGCATCTCGGCCCTGGTGCTGTACCCGATCCTCGTGGTCGCGGTGCTGTCGCTCAACGCCTGGTCGATCACCGGAGGGCTGCAGGGCTCGTTGAAATGGGTCGATAATTTCGGCATCCAGATCCTGATCTATGTGATGCTGGCCTGGGGACTGAACATCGTCGTCGGCCTCGCCGGTCTGCTCGATCTCGGCTACGTCGCTTTTTATGCGCTTGGCGCCTATGCCTATGCGCTTCTCGCTACGCATTTCGGCCTGTCGTTCTGGATATTGTTGCCCGCCGCGGGCGCCATGGCAGCGCTCTGGGGGGTGCTGCTCGGCTTTCCCGTGCTGCGCCTGCGCGGCGACTATCTGGCGATCGTGACGCTCGCCTTCGGCGAGATCATCCGCCTCGTGCTGATCAACTGGCGCGAGGTCACCAATGGGTCGGCCGGCATCTCCGGCATTCCCAAGGTCAGCTTCTTCGGCCTGATGACCTTCAACGTGTCGGACCCGAACTACATCGCCAAGGTGCTGAACATCGCCACGTCCAGCGCCTACTACAAGATCTTCCTCTACTACCTGATCCTTGGGCTCTGCCTGTTAACCGCCTTCGTCACCATCCGGCTGCGGCGCCTGCCGGTCGGCCGCGCCTGGGAAGCCTTGCGTGAGGACGAGATCGCCTGCCGCTCGCTGGGCATCAACACCACCACGACCAAGCTCACCGCCTTTGCCACCGGCGCCATGTTCGGCGGTTTTGCCGGCTCCTTCTTCGCCGCCCGGCAAGGTTTTGTCAGCCCGGAATCCTTCGTCTTCCTGGAATCGGCCATTATCCTGGCCATCGTCGTCCTTGGCGGCATGGGCTCGCTGGTCGGCATCGCCGTCGCCGCGATGGTGATGATCGGCGGCACCGAGGCGCTGCGCGAACTCGATTTCCTCAAGCAGGTCTTCGGGCCCGATTTCACACCGGAGCTCTATCGCATGCTTCTGTTCGGCATGGCCATGGTCATCGTCATGCTGTGGAAGCCGCGCGGCTTTGTCGGCAGTCGTGAACCAACCGCCTTCCTTAAGGAGCGAAGGGCTGTCTCAGGCTCCTTCACCAAGGAGGGCCACGGCTGATGAATGCGACCACGCAAATGAACGACGCCATCCTGCAGGTCGAGCATCTGTCGATGAAGTTCGGCGGTCTGGTCGCCATCGGCGACCTGTCCTTCACCGCCAGGCGCGGCGAAATCACCGCGCTGATCGGTCCCAACGGCGCCGGCAAGACCACGGTGTTCAATTGCATCACCGGCTTCTACAAGCCGTCGGAAGGCATGATCACGCTCAACCGGGCCGACGGTTCCAGCTACCTGCTGGAACGGCTGCCCAACCACGAGATCCCGGCGCGAGCCAAGGTGGCGCGCACCTTCCAGAACATCCGCCTGTTCTCGGGCATGACGCTGCTGGAGAACCTGCTTGTCGCCCAGCACAACAAGCTGATGAAGGCTTCGGGCTATACGATCCTGGGCCTGTTCGGCTTCAGCGGCTACCGCAAGGCCTCGGCCGAATCGGTAGAGCTTGCCAAGCACTGGCTGGAGAAGGCCGATCTCGTCGATCGTGCCGACGATCCGGCAGGCGACTTGCCCTATGGCGCGCAGCGGCGGCTCGAAATCGCGCGCGCCATGTGCACCGGTCCTGAGCTGCTGTGCCTCGACGAACCGGCGGCCGGCCTCAACCCGAAGGAATCGGCGGCTCTCAACGAACTGCTGATGGGAATCAAGCATACGACCGGCACCTCGATCCTCTTGATCGAGCACGACATGTCCGTGGTCATGCAGATTTCCGACCATGTCGTGGTGCTGGAATATGGCCGCAAGATCTCCGACGGCAATCCGCAGTCGGTGCGCACCGATCCGCGCGTCATCGCCGCCTATCTCGGCGTCGATGACGAGGAGGTCGAGACAGTGCTCACCGAAGTCGGCGACGAGGACGTCATCGAGCAGCTCGACATAGGGCCGGATGCCGCGCATGGCCCGGGGACATCGTCGTCATACCTGGCCGGACCAGTGAGCGACACGGTCGGACACAGCGAGGGCGAGCGCATCACTGTGTCGAAGGGCGCCTCGAAGGCGGCGCAAGTCGATGCCCGTGTTGCGACCGTGGCGAGCAAGCCGGTGGCGGCCAAGCCGGTTCCCGCAGCCAGGCCGCCCGCAAAGACGGGGGCTGCGAAGGCCGCGGCGAAGAAGCCGGCTGCCAGGGCACCGGCGGCAAGGGCCGAAGGTGTTTCGAACCGCCTCGCTGCCCCCCGTGGCGGCAAGGCCGACAATCTGACCCGCATCAAGGGCATCGGTACGGTCAACGAGAAGAAGCTCAACGAACACGGCATCTTCCACTTCGACCAGATCGGCGCCTGGAAGAAGGCCGACGTCGAGGCGGTGGAGGCCTATCTCGCCTTTGACGGGCGCATCGCGCGCGAGGAATGGGTTAAGCAGGCGAAGCTGCTCGGTCAGGGCAAGGATACGGAATTCTCGCGCCGCGTCGATGCGGGCAAGGTGGCGACGAGTCATGCTTCCGGCAAGGCCGCGAGCACAGGCAAGCCCGTTCAGGGCAAGCGTGGAGGGGGCAAGTGATGGCCACGACAACGCTGCTCGATATCAAGGGCGTGGAGACCTACTACGGCAACATCCGGGCGCTGAACGGCGTCAATGTCACCGTCAAGCAAGGGGAGATCGTGGCGCTGATCGGCGCCAACGGCGCCGGCAAGTCGACGCTGATGATGACCATCTTCGGGGCCCCACGCGCCCGCACCGGCACCATCACCTTCGCCGGGACCGATATCACCCAGCTGCCGACGCACGAAATCGCACGCATGCGCATTGCCCAGTCACCCGAGGGCCGGCGCATCTTCCCGCGCATGACGGTGATGGAAAACCTGCAGATGGGCGCCAGCCTCGACAACCTCAAATATTACGGCGAGGACGTCGAGAAGGTGTTCACGCTGTTCCCCAGACTGAAGGAGCGGATCGCCCAGCGTGGCGGCACCTTGTCGGGCGGCGAACAGCAGATGCTGTCGATCGGACGCGCATTGATGGCGCGGCCGAAACTGCTGCTGCTCGACGAGCCGTCGCTGGGCCTGGCGCCGCTGATCGTCAAGCAGATCTTCGATGCCATCCGCGAATTGAACCGCACCCAGGGGCTGACCGTGTTCCTGGTCGAGCAGAACGCGTTCGGCGCGCTCAAGCTCGCCACGCGCGGCTATGTCATGGTCAACGGCAATGTGACGATGAGCGGCACCGGCAAGGAGCTGCTCGCCAATCCGGAAGTGCGCGCCGCCTATCTCGAAGGCGGACATCACTGAGTTCAGGAGACTTCCCATGCAAGGCATTCTCTACGAGGAACCGTCGATCTGGCAGTTCTTCTTCGTCACCTGCCTGCTCGGCGGATGGGCGGCATGGATGACCGGCAAGGCCAGCGCCCAGACATGGCGCAGCTTCATCCAGCTGTTTGCCTATCTGCTCGGGCTCGGCATCGGCATCCGCTTCATCCATCACGCGCTGTTCGACGGTACGATGTTCTCGCTGCATTACTATATCGTCGACACAGTCGTGCTGATGATACTGGGCTTTGTCGGCTATCAATACACACGAACCAACCAGATGGTCACACAGTATAATTGGCTCTACGAAAGAGCTTCAATCTTGAGCTGGAAACCGAAAGGTTGACGGTCATCATTAACGCCGCGTCAGGGATGAATCGGCGTGACAAGTGCCTGAAAATCGGCAAACTATGCTTTCTGCGATAAGGGTGGGCATCGCATGAAAGCTTCATCCACGCCCACTCCGTTAATGGGAGCGTTTAAATGAAAAAGTCACTTTTGTCCGCCGTGGCCCTGACCGCGCTCGTCGCGTTCGGCGGCAGCGCGTGGGCTGATGTAATGTTCGCCGTCGCCGGACCGATCACCGGTCCGAACGCGGCCTTCGGCGCGCAGCTGCAGAAGGGCGCGGAAGCGGCGGTCGCCGAGATCAATGCCAAGGGCGGAATCAACGGCGAGCAGATCAAGCTCGAAATCGGCGACGACGTCTCCGACCCGAAGCAGGGCATCTCGGTCGCCAACAAGTTCGTCGGCGACGGCGTCAAGTTTGTGATCGGCCACTTCAACTCCGGCGTGTCGATCCCGGCCTCCGAAGTCTACGCCGAAAACAACATCGTCGAAATCACGCCGGCCGCAACCAACCCGAAGTTCACCGAGCGCGGCCTGTGGAATGTGTTCCGTACCTGCGGACGCGACGACCAGCAGGGCAGCATCGCCGGCGGCTACATCGCCGCGAACTTCAAGGATGCCAAAGTCGCCGTGATCCATGACAAGACCCCTTATGGCCAGGGCCTCGCGGACGAAACCAAGAAGGCGATGAACGCCGCGGGCATCAAGGAAGTGATGTATGAAGGCGTCAATGTCGGCGACAAGGACTTCTCGGCGCTGATCGCCAAGATGAAGGAAGCCGGCGTCACCCTGATCTACTGGGGAGGCCTGCACACCGAAGCCGGCCTGATCATCCGTCAATCCGCGGACCAGGGCCTCAAGGCACCGATGATGTCGGGTGACGGCATCGTGACGGACGAACTCGCCGCGATCGCGGGCGACGCCGTCGCCGGCACGCTCAACACGTTCGGCCCCGACCCGCGCCTGATCCCGGCCAACAAGGAGCTCGTCGAGAAGTTCCGCGCGCAAGGTTTCGAGCCGGAAGCCTACACGCTCTACGCCTACGCCGCCGTGCAGGTGGTCGCCGAGGCAGCTGCCGCCGCCAAGACGAACGATCCGCAGGCCGTCGCCAAGGCGATGCATGAAAACGGCCCGTTCCCGACCGTCCTGGGCGATCTCGCCTATGACGCCAAGGGCGATCCGAAGCTGCCGGGCTACATCATGTACGAATGGAAGAAGAAGGACGACGGCAAGTATTCCTGGTTCCCGAAGTCGTAATTCATTCGGATCCGAAACCAAACGATGCCCGGCGCCTCGCGCCGGGCATTTTCTTTGATGCCCGCTGGCGCCGTGACATCCCTGCCAGCGTTCCTTAGCCAGCCGGGAAGATCGCATCCAGGATCGAAATTGTCGCCATTGTTCCGCCCATACGGACGAATGCATGCGAGTGTTGGCCGAATAATTGATTTAAATCGGTTTAAACCAACGTCGATTTTGTTTGCACTGCAGCATTTTCACGCTAATCATTGCCCCGATTTCCCGTCCCTTCCGCTGCTGGAGCCCAGTCCTTGGCCATCACGAAGATCCTCGTCGCCAACCGGTCAGAAATCGCCATCCGCGTCTTTCGCGCGGCCAATGAGCTGGGCCTCAAAACCGTGGCAATCTGGGCCGAGGAAGACAAATACTCACTGCATCGCTTCAAGGCCGACGAAAGCTACCAGGTCGGGCGCGGTCCGCATCTCAAAAAGGACATGGGGCCGATCGAGAGCTACCTGTCGATCGAGGAGGTGATCCGCGTCGCCAGGCTTTCGGGCGCCGACGCCATCCACCCCGGCTACGGGCTCCTGTCGGAAAGCCCCGAATTCGCCGAAGCTTGCGCGCAAGCAGGCATCACCTTCATCGGACCGAAGCCCGACACGATGCGGCGCCTGGGCAACAAGGTCGCCGCGCGCAATCTCGCCATCGAGGTCGGCGTGCCCGTGGTGCCGGCCACCGAGCCGTTGCCTGACGATATGGAGGCGGTCAAGGAACTCGCCAAGACGGTCGGTTATCCGGTCATGCTCAAGGCCTCGTGGGGCGGCGGCGGGCGCGGCATGCGCGCCATCCGTTCCGAGGCCGACCTCGCCCGCGAGGTCATGGAAGGCAAGCGCGAGGCGAAAGCCGCCTTCGGCAAGGACGAGGTCTATCTCGAAAAGCTGATCGAGCGCGCCCGCCATGTCGAAGTGCAGGTGCTTGGCGACACGCACGGCAATGCGGTGCATTTGTTCGAGCGCGACTGCTCGATCCAGCGCCGCAACCAGAAGGTCGTCGAGCGCGCGCCAGCGCCCTATCTCAGCGAGGACCTGCGCCAGGAACTTTGCGGCTACGCGCTGAAGATCGCGCGCGAGACCAGCTATATCGGCGCCGGCACCGTCGAATTCCTGCAGGATGCCGATACCGGCAAGTTCTATTTCATCGAGGTCAATCCGCGCATCCAGGTCGAGCACACCGTCACCGAGATGGTGACCGGCATCGACATCGTGAAAGCGCAGATACACATCCTCGACGGCTTCGCCATCGGCACGCCGGAATCGGGCGTGCCGATGCAGCGGGACATCCGGCTGAACGGCCATGCCTTGCAGTGCCGCATCACCACGGAAGATCCCGAACACAATTTCATTCCGGACTATGGCCGCATCACCGCCTATCGCGGCGCCACCGGCTTCGGCATCCGCCTCGATGGCGGCACGGCCTATTCCGGCGCGGTCATTACCCGCTTCTACGATCCGCTGTTGGAGAAGGTGACGGCCTGGGCGCCGACGCCGGCCGAGACGATCGCCCGCATGAACCGCGCCTTGCGCGAATTCCGCATTCGCGGCGTCGCCACCAACCTCACCTTCCTCGAAGCGATCATCAATCACCCGAGCTTCGCCGACAATTCCTATACGACGAAGTTCATCGATACGACGCCGGAGCTGTTCCAGCAGGTCAAGCGCCAGGACCGCGCCACCAAGCTGCTCAACTATCTGGCCGACGTCAGCGTCAACGGCCATCCCGAGACGCGCGGCCGGCCGACGCCCAAGGCGGACGCGGCGCCGCCCGTGGTGCCCTATCTCAACGGCAATGTGCCGAGCGGCAGCAAGCAGAAACTCGATGTGCTCGGGCCGGAGAAGTTCGCCGCCTGGATGCGCGAGCAGAAGGAAGTGCTGGTCACCGACACGACGATGCGCGACGGCCACCAGTCGCTGCTCGCCACGCGCGTGCGCACGCACGACATTGCCGGCATCGCCGGCACCTATGCGCGGGCGCTGCCGCAACTTCTTTCATTGGAATGCTGGGGCGGCGCCACTTTCGACGTCGCCATGCGCTTCCTCACCGAGGATCCATGGGAACGGCTGTCGCTGGTGCGGGAAGCCGCCCCCAACCTGTTGCTGCAGATGCTGCTGCGCGGCGCCAACGGCGTCGGCTACACCAATTACCCCGACAATGTCGTGCAGCATTTCGTCAAGCAGGCAGCGGCGGGCGGCATCGACCTGTTCCGCGTCTTCGACTGCCTGAACTGGGTCGAGAACATGCGTGTCGCCATGGACGCCGTGGGCGCCGAGGGCAAGCTGATCGAAGCGGCGATGTGCTATACCGGCGACATTCTCGATCCGGCGCGGGCCAAGTACGACCTGAAATATTATGTCGGGCTGGCCAGCGAATTGCAGGCCGCCGGCGCCCATATCATCGCGGTCAAGGACATGGCCGGCCTGTTGAAGCCGAGTGCCGCCCGCGTGCTGTTCAAGGCGCTGCGCGAGGCGACCGACCTGCCGATCCATTTCCACACCCACGACACATCGGGCCTGTCGGCGGCAACCGTGCTGGCGGCGGTGGAAAGCGGTGTCGACGCCATCGACGCGGCGATGGATGCCTTTTCCGGCAACACTTCGCAGCCATGTTTGGGTTCGATCGTCGAAGCGCTGAAGGGCACCGAACGCGATCCGGGCCTCGACCCGCAATGGATCCGGAAAATCTCGTTCTACTGGGAAGCGGTGCGCAACCAGTACGCCGCCTTCGAGAGTGACCTGAAAGGTCCAGCTTCCGAGGTCTACCTGCACGAAATGCCGGGCGGGCAGTTCACCAACCTCAAGGAACAGGCGCGTTCGCTCGGGCTGGAGACACGCTGGCACGAAGTGGCGCAGACCTATCATGACGTCAACCTGATGTTCGGCGACATCGTCAAGGTGACGCCGTCCTCGAAGGTCGTCGGCGACATGGCGCTGATGATGGTGAGCCAGGACCTGACCGTTGCCGATGTCGAGAATCCGGCCCGCGACATCGCCTTCCCGGACTCGGTCGTCTCGATGCTGCGCGGCGACCTCGGCCAGTCCCCGGGCGGCTGGCCGCAGGTGCTGCAGAAGAAGGCACTGAAGGGCGACAAGCCGATCACGGCGCGGCCCGGTTCGTTGCTCAAGCCGGCCGACCTCAAGAAGAGCCGCAAGGAGATCGAGGACAAGCTCGAGCGCAAGCTGTCGGAGTATGAGTTCGCCTCGTGGCTGATGTATCCGAAGGTGTTTTCCGACTTCGTCGCCGCCCAGGAAACCTACGGCCCGGTCAGCGTTCTGCCGACGCCGACCTATTTCTACGGCATGAAATCGGAAGACGAGATCTTCGTCGACATCGAAAAGGGCAAGACCTTGGTCGTGCGCTGCCAGGCGTTCGGCGATGTCGACGACAAGGGCATGGTCACCGTGTTCTTCGAGCTCAACGGCCAGCCGCGGCGTGTGAAGGTGCCCGACCGCGCGCATGGCGCTTCCGCCGCCAAAGCGCGCCGCAAGGCCGAGCCCGGCAATGAGGCGCATGTCGGGGCGCCGATGCCGGGTGTGGTTTCGGCGCTCGCGGTTGCCGCCGGCCAGGCGGTCAAGGCCGGCGACGTGCTGCTCTCCATCGAAGCGATGAAGATGGAGACGGCATTGCATGCCGAGCGCGATGGCACGGTCGCCGAGGTGCTGGTCAAGGCCGGCGACCAGATCGATGCCAAAGATCTGCTGATAGCCTTCAGCTGATCTGCGCCCTGGCCGCGTGGCTGTCCGCATCATGGCGGCAGCCCTTGGCGAGCTGTCGATAACGGCTTGACCCGCCGGCCCCGGTCGGGCATCGAACCGCTGAAATTCGCCGCGGCACGTTCCCCGAGTCGCGGCGCGGAACCGATCTTTGGAGAAAAACATGGCCGACGATATCACCGAGACCAGCCAGACTGTTGCCGCCGGCCAGCTGCGTGCCTTGATCGAGCGCATCGAGCGGCTCGAGGAAGAAAAGAAGACGATCGCCGACGACATCAAGGAAGTTTTCGCCGAGGCCAAGGGCACCGGCTTCGACACCAAGGCAATCCGCACCATCATCCGGCTGCGCAAGAAGGACCAGGCCGAACGCCAGGAAGAGGACGCCATCCTCGATCTCTACATGGCCGCGCTCGGCATGGAGTAAGGCTCACGGCCGGCGCCCGATGCGGTTGCCGGAGATGCGGTTCGAACCATGAGCGAATTCGACTTCGGCGGCCGTCGCGCCTCGGAATTCCGCCATCGCGGCTTCTGGTCGCTGTTCGCCGAACGGCATCCGGAAGAAAGAGCCCGGCTGGCGCGGCGAGGACCCTGGTTCTGGCAGCGCGGGCTGCCGGATTTCGCTTTGGTGCTTTCGATGTATGTCGCGCCGGCGCAGAACCATGTCGGCGTCTTCTTCGGGCGCAACGAGAAGTTCGGCGCCACGGATTCGTGGTCGCGGCTGAAACCGTTTCAACCGGCGATCGAGGCCAGGCTGAAGCTCAAACCCGAACAGAGCTGTGAGGGGCTCGGCATCAACTCAATGTGGCGGGTGAACTGCTACTCCGAGGACAATTGGCCGGCCATCACCGACTGGCTGGTGAGGGAATGCTCACGCTTCGAGGAAGCCGTGACCGACGCGCTGGGGCAGAGATAGGTCGCCGGTGATGGCGGACTTTTTCCGTACGCGCTGGAGAGGCGAAGCGCCGCTCGACCGCCTGTTCTGGCGCGACATGCTGCTTGTCGGCACCTTGATCAGCGTCGCCTCGTCGGCGCTGGCGCTTGTCCTGCTCGGGCTGAAGCTGCCGCTCTGGCTGGTGCTGATGGTGCATCTCCTGCCTGTGCCCTACAACATCTTCCTGACCATTGCGGTCTGGCGCACGGCCGAGAAGGCCGGCGGCTTCAAGGCTCAACTGATGATGCTTGGCTCGGCGCTTTGGTTGATTGCGACGGCAGTCGCCTGAGCCGCGTCACACTTTCCTGGAATTGCTCATACGAAAAAAGGGCGGCCGAAGCCGCCCTTTGCGAGGTCATATCCGAGACAGGTCAGGCCGCCGGCTCGAATTTCAGCGCCACGCCGTTGATGCAGTAGCGCAGGCCGGTCGGCGGTGGGCCGTCCTCGAAGACATGGCCGAGATGGCTGCCGCAACGAGAGCAGTGGCACTCGGTCCGGACCATGCCGTAGCTGCGGTCAACGGTGTTCTCGACCGAGCCCGGAACGGGATCGTTGAAGCTCGGCCAGCCGGTGCCGCTTTCGAACTTCAGCGTGGATTGGAACAGCGGCTGGTCGCAGCCGACGCAGGAAAAAGTGCCGGCACGCTTCTCATAGAGCAGGGCGCAGCTTCCCGGCCGCTCGGTGCCGTGGTTGCGCATGACCGCGTATTGCTCCGGCGTCAGCCGGGCGCGCCATTCGGCATCGGTGCGGGTGACGGGGTAGGTGTGGGTGTCCATTTGATCTCCTCAGCCTTGTCGGCTCGTTCTTGGTTGCAACCGGATATTCGCCCCAACATAGGCATTTGTTACAGACCTGCCCAGTGCCTGGCATTGTAAGGTCGAATCGCTTGCTAGCTTTCGGCGTCTGTGCTGCCCCTCACCTGCCTGCCGGCATCCTCTCCCCGTACAGTGACGGGGAGAGGGGTGCTCTGTCCGAACCGGATAGATAGGTAACAGAATGGACCGATAGCATGGGTGACAGTTTTCTTGTCCGCCGGGAGGACCGGCGATGGTTTGGCGAGAAACTGGGATCATGGACGAGCGGCTACGGTTTGTT
>NZ_SRUS01000180.1:0-384 GCF_004794715.1 Mesorhizobium sp. M8A.F.Ca.ET.207.01.1.1
CGCGCTTCGTAGAGGCAAGTCGAGTGTTGTCGCTGCCGCAATGCGGGCACGGCGGCGGTTCGACATTGTCGGAGAGGGTCCGGTCGACGTGGCTTTTCAGAAAACGCGTCAGGTCCTTGTCCTCGACGTGGCGTCGCGGAAGAGGACTGGTGTGACGCAGCGGGCTGCCGAAATCGAACCGGTCCGCATCGAGAGCCGAGAGCAGCGGCGTTGGCACCGGCACCGGCACCGTGCGGGGCTGCGTTCTGACCGAAGCAGATTCGACACGCGGCAGATCCGGGGCCTCGAGCCCGGCGCGTCGGCGGCGCTCGGCCGCGTTGAGCGCCAGGTCATTGGCCACGATGACGGGTATGTCACCGCCGGTCGTTGCCGCGTCCAGCGGCC
>NZ_SRUS01000181.1:0-384 GCF_004794715.1 Mesorhizobium sp. M8A.F.Ca.ET.207.01.1.1
CTCAGCCGAGCCGCCATGCTCTAGCTCTGATAGCTGGACCCTGATGGAGCTCTTGAACGATTCGATGGCGCTGCTCGCCCTTGCTAAGTCATAGCTCTTCTTGAAGTTGGTTACTTCATCAAATGCTAGGTTTATGTAGGGGTCGAGACTGGAGATGTCAGCGTGCCCAGTGAACTCTGCTGTCTTATGCTTGAGCGCCTCCATGTTGGTGAGCAGGTTTCTAAAATCATCAGCTGTCTTTGGCTCATACTGTTCGATAAGCGCCACCAGGAACTTCGTGATCCCGCGATGTCGAAACATGTGAGCACAAGCTTGCTCGCTGATTCCAGCAGCTTCACGTAGCAACCGCATCTCGCCTGAAATTGTCTCAGCCTTTATGCTGCG
>NZ_SRUS01000182.1:0-384 GCF_004794715.1 Mesorhizobium sp. M8A.F.Ca.ET.207.01.1.1
TGCCGACCATCGCATGGAGGTGCTGGACCTGAAGGCTGGCGCCAACCTGGCCCCGGCCTATCTGGCCATCAACCTGTTGGGCAAGGTGCCGGCCATCGTCCACAACGGCGCGCTGGTGACCGAACAGGTGGCCATTTATCTGTACCTGGCCGACCTGTATCCGGAAGCCGGGCTGGCGCCGCCGATCGGCGACGCCCTGCGCGGGCCCTACCTGCGCTGGATGGCCTTCTACGGCGCCTGTTTCGAGCCGGCGATGATCGACAAGGCGATGCACCGTGAGCCGCCACCGCGCCTGATGTCGCCGTACAACGATGCGGAGACCGTGCTGCAGGTGGTCGAGGCGCAGCTGGCGCAGGGCCCGTACCTGCTCGGCGAGACGATGAG
>NZ_SRUS01000183.1:0-384 GCF_004794715.1 Mesorhizobium sp. M8A.F.Ca.ET.207.01.1.1
TTGCTGTGCACAATGCCGCGCAGGCGGCGGATAGGTTCTGACGCGCGCAGTGTGCGTGGCGATGATGGGGTTTCGATGGAGGAAGTGTGGAGATGCGATGGAGGCAAGCACCTTACGGCCCCGCCCTGCATGCATGCCTCACCCGCCCTCGCCGCCCTCGTCCTGATTGTCGAGGATGAGGTCGAGATCGCCGACATCCTTACTGCCTACCTGGAACGCGAAGGCCTGCGCACCCTGCGTGCCGCCGATGGCCACAGCGCACTGGACCTGCATCGCAGCGCCCGTCCCGACCTGGTCCTGCTCGATGTGCAGCTGCCGCGCCTGGATGGCTGGAGCGTACTGACCCAGCTGCGCCAGCGTGGCGAGACGCCGGTGATCATGCTG
>NZ_SRUS01000184.1:0-384 GCF_004794715.1 Mesorhizobium sp. M8A.F.Ca.ET.207.01.1.1
TGATGCTTTTCGCACGTTAGGAGCCGACGATGACCGACGCCTATTCGACAATGGACGAACCCGCAACGATTGAGACATCATCCTCCGCCGTCAATCGGGGACCAATCGTGGCCGGCGCTTTTGCGGCGGCCACTTTGACCGTCATCCTCATGCTTGTCGGTTCCGGACTCGGTTTGGCGATGATGCCGCCATGGGGAAGCCCGTCCCTGACGACGTTTTCGGTGTCGACCGCGGTTTGGCTCGTCATCTTGCAGTGGCTGTCGTCCGCATTGGGCGGCTACGTCGCCGGGCGGCTTCGCACGAAGTGGGTCAACGTCCACACCGACGAGGTGTATTTCCGCGACACCGCGCATGGATTCCTGGCCTGGGCTCTGGCCACGCTGC
>NZ_SRUS01000185.1:0-382 GCF_004794715.1 Mesorhizobium sp. M8A.F.Ca.ET.207.01.1.1
CTCGCCCAGCGCTTGAAGCGGTCACCGTCGCGCGCACCGTCGAGGAATAGCCAGCGCGTGCGCGGATAACCCACTGTATTGCTCCAAACCCCGGTCAGGCCTTCGGATGCCTTGGCGATGAAGTCTTCCAGGTAGCTTTCCCAGCTGCCGCCATAGTTGGAGAAGAACACCAGCCTGTCGGTACCGGGCAAAAGTACCCATCGGGCGAAATGAATGGTGTTGATGTTGGCGAGAAAACCCGGCTTGAACACTTTCTGCGCCGCAATCGAGATCAGGTAGAAGGAAAACCTGAGCGCCAGCCGCCGCAAGATGCCCGCCTTCATCGTCGAGATCGCCGTCAGATGGTTTTGGGCGGCGAGGTCCTCGCGGGCAAGAATCCTGT
>NZ_SRUS01000186.1:0-382 GCF_004794715.1 Mesorhizobium sp. M8A.F.Ca.ET.207.01.1.1
GAGCCGCACCGCCTCGCGGGCCTCGTAGCGCGCTTCCGGACCGGGCCTGTCGTCGGCAATGTCGGGCAGTTCCGCATCCGGATATGGCTCCAGCCAGGCAAGCGTGCTTGCCGGTCCGCCGGTCGCTTCTCCTTCGGTGGGCGGCCGCCCGGGTTGATCGAGAATGCGCCGTGCCGACGATCGTGCCTTGATGGCGTTGAGACAATTATTGGTGGCGATCGAGTAGAGCCAGCCGCGCGCCGAGCCGCGCCTGGTTGACGAACACCTCGGCGTCGGCCATGCCGAAGCTGAAGGATGCATCGGCAGCAGACAGCGAGGCCGCGTTGTCCTGGGCATTGTTGTCGCCGGAGACCACGTTGAAGCCCAGGTTGCCGGAGGCACC
>NZ_SRUS01000187.1:0-382 GCF_004794715.1 Mesorhizobium sp. M8A.F.Ca.ET.207.01.1.1
CTACCAGCCATACAGGACTGATCGAGTTGCAGCGCGGCAGGGTCGGTAACCGGCGTCTGCCATTCTGGCCGATGCGCTGGCTGCCGACACAACCGGCGGAGTTGAAGCGCCTGGCCTGTGCAGACTGGCTGGGATTTGTGCAGCATGGCGACGACGACGGGGTGGCTGAGACGGCGATGGATGTCCTGGCCAGGTTGGTCGAGCCCTACGCCATCGCGGCCTAAGCTACTGCCTATCGCCCGCCATAGCGCGCTGCCCAGGGAATCTCGCCGCTGCACGCATCGAGGTGCCCGGTGCGCATCACGCAATACAGGCGGGCATCCGTGTCCGCATTGGCTGCAATTTAGTCCAGTGCCTCGGCGAGCATGAGGATGAACTGCGG
>NZ_SRUS01000188.1:0-381 GCF_004794715.1 Mesorhizobium sp. M8A.F.Ca.ET.207.01.1.1
GGCCGCAGTCACAACCAGAGACAACCGCCTCATAAGTTGGGCTAACAGCTCCTGCAGATGCTTTACCGCCATGATAGCCGCTCTCAACCAGCTCGTCAAGGTGATAGTAGCGCGTCGCCCGGGGCTTCTTGACGAAACTGCCGCCCTCACCCTCACGCCGAACCGGACATAATCCGGATGCTCTATCTCTTTAGTTTTGACCGAACAAACTTCTCGAGCCGATCCAAAACCAAGGAGAATACCCCTACAGCCAGAGCCAACACGTAAATAGAGCGCCCAGGCCAAAAGTACTCAGTGGCAGGAGCAATCACAAAAACAATCACCAAGAATGTTATAATAACTCGAAGGACTGATGCCACTTTTATTATTCCTAGGCAATGC
>NZ_SRUS01000189.1:0-381 GCF_004794715.1 Mesorhizobium sp. M8A.F.Ca.ET.207.01.1.1
CTTCGATGAAGTCCAGCGCCTGTTCCAGCGAGTACTTGATCGCCGGGGTCAGCTGGATCGCATCGTCCTTGCCCGAAGCGCGCATGTTGGTCAGCGGCTTGGTCTTGATCGCGTTGACGGTCAGGTCGTTGTCCTTGGAGTGGATGCCGACCAGCTGGCCTTCATACACGTTGTCGCCTTCGGCAGCGAAGAGCTTGCCGCGCTCCTGCAGCGGACCCAGCGAGTAGGCGGGGGTGACGCCCGGCGCATTGGCGATCATCACGCCGTTGATGCGCTTGGCGATCGCGCCCTGTTCCTTCGGACCGTAATGGTCGAACACGTGGAACAGCAGGCCCGAGCCCTGGGTCAGGGTCTTGAACTCGTTCTGGAAACCGATCAGGC
>NZ_SRUS01000018.1:0-45189 GCF_004794715.1 Mesorhizobium sp. M8A.F.Ca.ET.207.01.1.1
ACGCTTCACCAGCATCGACCGTCGGCTGCTCAGCATGCGTGATGATGACGGCCTGGTCTCGCCGGGCGGTCCCGACGCCATTCGCCAGACGCTGCACCAGGGACGGCTGCGCAAGCTCGAGCGGATGCCTCGACGATGAGCTCGAAGCCACGCTGCGCCGCACCGGCGAACGCGGCGGACATCATCAAGACCATGCACCGCGAACTGACCGGCAAGGGGCTTGCCCGCAGTACCGCCGACTGGGTGATCCACGATCGAGCCGGCGAGCCCGTCCAGTCTCTCGTCGGTCGCGTTGTCGCGCGTGGACTGGCCGACGAGATCAATGACCGCCATTACATGATCGTCGACGCCGTCGACGGTAAGAGCCATTGGATCAACATCGGTAGAGGCGAGGCGACAGAACCGACGCCGCCGGCTGCATCGTGCATGTCACAGAAATGGTCGAGAAGGAGTGGCTTTGGCTGGCTGTCGATACAACGGCTTTGTCCTCGACGTTCTGGTGCAAAGCTGCAGAAATGCCAAGGCTGCAAAGCAGCTGATGCGCAGGCTCTGAAAAAGCAGGGCCATGCTCTGCGCGTGATGATCACCGACAAGCTCGGCTCCTCTGCCGTCGCCGGCATAGAGATCTTGTCGGAGGTCGAACATCACCGGCACAACGTTGCTTGACAATTGGCCGAAAACTCCCGCCTGCCTGTGCGACGACGAGAACGGATCACGAAGCGCTTCCAGTCACCACGCCAGCTTCAGCGGTTCGTCTCTATCCAAAACCCCATCGTCGATCTGTTCACTTCCCCGCCAATGTCTATCATCTTCCGACATTCGGGTCTGCGCAGCGCTGTCACAGAAAATACCGCGAAATCTCGCATGTCGCGCAGCTTGAAGTCTAACTTCGCTGGCCCGCTGTGCCGGCCTATCGGTGTTCCTCGGTGGCCAGGAGCCAGCGCCGACCTCCGCGGCCAGACCCACGTTGAGGTGCTAATTGACCCCAGTCGGAGTGGCTGGTCTAGGCCAAGCCGCCCTGTCTGATTGGGTGAGTCATCTCTCGATGGGTTTCGATCAGAAATCCACAAAAATGGTCCGTATGTTTCAATTAACCTGAGAAAATGGCGATCTATGGCAAGAGTTATCGTCGTATAGCTCCACCGTTCATCAGGCACAGCGGGAGAGATCGGCGAAATGCCGACGCCGACGCAGCAAGCTCTCAGGTACCCGAGACAGATTTGGGGATTCGCCGCGGGCCAGCCTCGCACCCGTTGCACCGTTCGGAGGTTAGAATGCCTAAAATAGTTGTCATCGGCGCCGGAATTGCCGGCGTGTCGACGACCTACGCATTGATAGAGCAAGGCTACGACGTAACTGTGGTCGAGCGGCGGCGCTATGCGGCGATGGAAACTTCATTCGCCAACGGTGGCCAGCTGTCCGCAAGCAATGCAGAAGTCTGGAATCACTGGTCCACCATCCTCAAAGGGATCAAGTGGATGCTTCGGCGGGATGCGCCGCTTCTTATGAACCCCACTCCGTCATGGCACAAGTACACCTGGCTGCTGGAATTCGTGTCCAATATTTCGCGATATCGCGAGAACACCATTGAAACGACCCGTTTGGCTATCGCGGCCCGTAAACACCTCTTCGATATCGCTGACCGAGAAGGGATCGATTTTGATCACGTCCGTCGCGGGATTCTGCATGTCTGTTGGGACAAAGCCGCCTTCGATCATGCGTTGAAGGTGAACGAGATGTTGAACGAGGGCGGCCTCGATCGTCGATCGGTGACGCCCGGCGAAATAGCCGGCATTGAACCTGCCCTGCATGGTAATTTTTATGGAGGATTTTACACCCCTTCGGATTCTACCGGCGACATCCACAAATATTGCGCGGGCTTGGAGAAGGCCTGCACAAAGCGTGGTGCCCAATTCATCTATGATGCTGCGGTAACTCGGATTGGACGCAGGGATCGCCTTGACCTCGCTTATACGACCGGTGGCGCCGATCAGACGCTGGAAGCCGACGGCATTGTAGTGTGTGCGGGAACGAACAGTCGCGATATCGCTGCGATGTTCGGGGATCGCGTCAACGTTTATCCGGTGAAAGGGTATTCAATTACGGTGGGGTTGGAGAGGTCTGCCTCAGATCTGGCACCTTGGGTAAGTATTCTGGACGACCGCGCAAAAATCGTGACCAGCCGCCTCGGCGCAGCGCGCCTGCGCGTAGCAGGCACCGCAGAGTTCAATGGTGTCAATTTCGACATCCGTGAGGATCGCATCAGACCTTTGGTAGACTGGACGCGTATGATGTTCCCGAAAGTGGCAACTGAGCACGTTGTGCCATGGGCGGGGCTTCGACCGATGATGCCAAATATGATGCCACGGGTCGGCAAGAGCCGGGTTCCGGGCGTGTTCTATAATACGGGTCACGGGCACCTAGGGTGGACGCTTTCTGCCGCTACGTCGGCGACGCTGGCCACAGTTGTGGCTACGGATCTTCCGGTCGATGCACGTTTGGCGGCATAGAGCCGCCTCTGTTATCAAGCTCAAGGGACTACAGATGACCAAACTGACATTGACATTTGCCAATTCAATCATTAGTCAGGCGTGCTTTACAGCAAACGGTAAGGGCCTGAAGCCCTGAGCATTGCGGTTCTCGATACTGGCGACCACTTGGTCGCGTTCCAGAAGCAAGTGGTGCTTCAATGCTCCGCTTTGAGATTGCATTCGGAAGGCTTACGGTGCCTTGGCCGCCGGATTCGGTTCACGCTGGCTCAACCAAGCGTCCGCAGACCGCCCTCACTTTGTAGCCGGGCTGACCGCTCACAGGCGGCCTGACTCAGGCAACCAGCGAAGCGCCTCGATCTTGCCGGGCCAGAGATCGGAGATCTGGCGGCCAATCAGGGCACATTTGCAATAGGGCCTGTGCCTCTGGCCCTATTTTGAAATGTTCCGCGCACTGGTTGCCCTTAGGTTGGTGGCTAAATGCTGCTGTCACGGCGCAAAACGTTTGGGAACAGGGTTAGAGATGGATCAGGAAGCCTCCTACGGCTTTGCGCCGACAGAGTTCGAAGAACGGGTCGCCCGGGCTCAGCGGTTAATGGGTCAACATCGCCTAGACGGCTTGTTGCTCACGTCGATGGACAACATCCGCTACTTCATCGGTGTCGATTCCACATTCTGGGAGAGCTATACCCGACCTTGGTTCGTGTTAATCCCTGCTACCGGTGCGCCCCTCGCAATCATTCCGGAGATCGGAAGGGCTATCATCGAGAAGACGTGGGTCAAGGAAATCAGATCCTGGCCTTCGCCTCGCCCAGAAGACGAGGGCACATCTCTTGTTGTCGAGGCGATATCGGGCCTACCCCGCCGACACGGACGCGTCGGAGCTGAACTTGGTTTCGAACTGCGACTGGGAATCCCGGTAACGCAATTGAATGCGATCAGCGGCGGTCTGAAAAGCGTCGAGATTATTGATGGCGCAAGCCTCATTTGGCAGCTTCGCATGATCAAGAGCCCGGCCGAGATCAGCAAAATCCAACAGGCCATCGACATCGCAGGTGCCGTATACGCCCAGGTGCCCGATTTCGTTAAGGTCGGCGATACCGAGCGTATGATCCTTCGGGAATTCCGCGGTCGCCTCAATGCTGGCGGCGCCGGCGCAATCCCAACCCTCATTTGCAGATCCGATGTCGGAGGGCCTTTCGAGATTACGGGCGGCCCAAGGGACCGGCCCATCGCTGATGGCGACCTGCTCTTCATCGACACAGGCACGACCTTCGACGGGTATTTCTGCGATTACGATCGCAATTACCAGATTGGCAGGGCTACAGATGCCCTACGGTATGCTCAGGAAAAGGTTTGGGAAGCGCACGAGACTGGGCTTCAAGCGGTAAGAGCGGGGCTTACTGCCGGATTTGTCTTTGAACAGATGGCCAAGGCACTCTCTTCGCGTGGTGCGGACCTCAACAGCAACGGACGCATGGGGCACGGCCTTGGGTTGCGGCTGACCGAGCCCCCGTCAATTCGACTGGAGGACGAGACAGTGTTGCAGCCAGGCATGGTGCTCTGCATTGAGCCTGCCTTGGAATACGAGCCAGGTAAAATCGTGCTGCACGAGGAAACAGTCGTGGTTACTGAAGGAAAGGCGCAACTGCTCACAGATCGGGCGCCGAAGCAGCTAGCGCAGATATGTTGATGGGGAAGAGACGCTGACGATTTGCGCTTTCCCCGAAGAGGTAGTTAGAGACCACCGATCATATGATCGAAAGTTCCTTAGCTACCTCCGCAAACGCCGTTACCGCATGGTCGATGTCCGCACTGGAATGCGCAGCCGACATCTGAGTGCGGATCCGCGCCTGGCCTTTCGGCACCACAGGAAATGAGAAGCCGATGACATAGATGCCGCGCTTCAGCATTCGCTGCGCCATCTCCTGCGCAAGGGCGGCATCGCCCAGCATCACCGGAATGATCGGATGATCGGCACCAGCAAGCGTAAAGCCCAGCCTACCCATTTGAGACCGGAAGCGTTCCGCATTGGCATATAGGCGCTCGCGTAGCGCGTCGCCATGCCGGATCAGCTCGAACACTTTCAGCGAGGCACCGGCAATCGCCGGCATCAGCGTGTTGGAGAAAAGATAGGGTCGCGATCGCTGGCGCAGCCAGTCGACCACCGGTTTTTTGCCCGATGTGTACCCCCCCGAGGCACCGCCCAGCGCCTTGCCGAGCGTGCCGGTGGTGATGTCCACCCTGCCCTCGACGCCACAATGTTCGGCCGAGCCACGACCGTTCTTGCCAACGAAGCCGACCGCGTGGCTATCGTCGACCATCACCACCGCATCGTATTTCTCGGCGAGGTCGCAGACCCCTCGCAGGTTGGCGATGATGCCGTCCATCGAGAACACGCCATCGGTGGCGATCAGCCGGAAACGGCAATCCTTCGCATCCTTCAGGCGCGCCTCGAGCTCGGCCATGTCGTTGTTGGCGTAGCGGAAGCGCTTTGTCTTCGACAGCCGCACACCGTCGATGATCGATGCGTGGTTCAGCGCATCGGAGATGATTGCATCCTCCTCACCGAACAGCGCCTCGAACAGGCCGCCATTGGCGTCGAAGCAGGAACCGTAGAGGATGGTCTCATCCATGCCGAGGAAGGCGGAAATCGTGGCTTCGAGCTCCTTGTGCTCTTCCTGGGTGCCGCAGATGAAGCGCACCGAGGCCATACCGTAGCCATATCGGTCGAGCGCCTGCTTGGCGGCCTCGCGCAGCTCAGGGCTGTCGGCGAGGCCGAGATAATTGTTGGCGCAGAAATTCAGCACCTTCTCGCCGCCGACCTCGATCTCGGCCGATTGGGTCGAGCTGATCACCCGCTCGGACTTGTAGAGCCCGGCTGATTTCAGGCCGGCGAGTCCGTTGGAGAGATGCAAGATGAAAGCGTCGGACATCGGCAAACTCACGGCAACACGGCCTTCCCCAATGGGAAGGCTTTTTCGACAAATATCGCGGCACTATCCGAAATTTACCGGGGTCGACCATGCGGGGTCGGCATGCTTCTCCCAATACAGATGTGTCAGCTGGCACGTCAGTCCACCGACCTTGCCGCCGCCTATCACGGTTTCGTCAATCTTGGACACGGGCATGATCCCGCCCGCTGTGGATGTGATGAAAACCTCATCGGCACCCTTCAGCTCGTCGCGATCAATGTCGCCGGCGCTGACAGAGAGGCCCAGTTCGCTGCATAGATCAAATACGGTCTGCCGGGTAATGCCGGCAAGGACGCCATAAGCCGGGGTCTTTAGACGGCCGGCTTTGACGATGAAAACGTTGAAGCCAGGCCCTTCGGCAATGTGATCGTTGATGTCGACAATCAATGCAGTTTCGGCACCGTAGTCATACGCATCAAACAGGCCTTTCACCAGATCGAGCCAGTGATAGTTCTTGATGGACGGATCGATCGACCTGGGCGGAATCCGAACGGTGTTGCTGATGGCGACGTGCAGGCCGCGCTCAAGCTGCTCTTTGTTCGCGACGGATCCGAACGGCACCGCGAATGCGATAAACCTATTCTCCGATTCCCGCGGGTCACGGCTAAAGGTGGGCGAGCCACCTCGCGTGCAGACCATTTCGACATATGCCGACTTGTGACCAGATAGCGCCACGCAGGTTGACAGAATCTTCTCGATCTCACTGCGGTTGTAGTGAAGCTTCATGCGGAGCTTTTCCATGCCGCGAAAGAACCGCTCCAGATGCAGGTCCAGCCTGAAGAACCGTCCGTTCCATACATGGACGGTGTCGTAGGTGGCATCGGAATGCAGAAAGCCCCAATCCAAGACGGATATTTTGGCTTCGGACATCGGCAGGTACTGACCGTCCATGAAGGCTACGCCATGAGGATACTGTCGTTGATCCAGGTGCCGTTGCTCTATGGTCGGGAGAGATGTTGCAGGTTCGGCTGCAGCAAGTGTCATTCCTGAGTCCTCCAAATCTTTCAATCCAGGCGCTTCGCACACCCGATCACGATTTACCGCCGCGAGACCGCCCAGCGGCTCCACGTCCCAGCAGTTCGAATGTTGGCGCACCTCGGACCACCCAGCACGCGGCGCGTGCCGGTGTCGACCCGACCGGGGCCATAAGCCCTTTGGTCCGACCACGGGTCACCCCGCGATCCAATTAAATCGCAGACTTCGATGCGCTGATTGCGATCAAAGTGGCGCGCCGGCCGAAATGCACGCTTCAAAAACCGGGTGGGAGTGGTGGAAACGTTCAGCCTTGAAGTGTCTACACTAGAACCCGGGGCTCAAACTTAACTCGGTCCAACGCAATCATGCTCTTGAACTTGCGCACATTGGGATTTGTGTAGAGTTTGGTCTTTACAAAAACGTCGAAGGCCTCGACGTCCTCCACCGCTACAATAAGAACGAAGTCGGCATCGCCTGTGATCATATAGCATTGAGTGACTTCTTTTGCCGTCCTCATCGCTCGCTTGAAGTCGTCGACGAGGTCCAAACGCTCACGGTCGAGTTCTACGGTGACGACCACTGTCAACGACTTCCCGAGCGCCTTGGGGTCGACTAAGGAGATATCAGCGGTCACAACCCCGTCGGCGCGTAACCTGTTGACCCGGCGCATGCATGAGGCAGCAGACGAACCCACGAGGTCCGCAAGCTCGGCAAACGACAGCCTGTTGTTCTTCTGAAGCGCCCCGAGTATCCGGCGGTCAAGATCATCTATCATCCCTGCACCTCAGATGCGAAACCATCATGTGGCATTAGCGATCCGAAATGCTCGTTGCAAGATCGGAGGCGTAACGAAACGCTACCCCATGCAAATGGAGCCATCATTGCAATCGTGATGGAAGCGTGATCGTTTCCTCTCATCCCAATGCGTGTTTTGACCAAAATATCCCAAATGTTTCCTGTAAATCTGCACAATGCCAGCCACATGGCGCTCCGTAGGACGACAGGCGCCGATGAATGGAGTCAGCATGTTCCAGAAGTTTTATCATCTGGCCGACGAGGCTACAGCTTGGCGCAGGCATCTTCATCAAAACCCCGAACTCGACTTCGCTGTGCATGAGACGGCACGTTTCGTCACGGAAAAGTTGGTGTCCTTTGGAATCAACTATATCGAAACCGGCATAGCCGGCACCGGCGTCGTCGCTTTCATCCAGGGCGAAGGCGGCGACGGGCCGACTATCGGCCTCCGTACAGATATGGACGCCTTGCCCATCCATGAAGTGTCTGGAAAGGATTGGTCCTCGAGGACCCCCGGGAAGATGCACGCCTGCGGTCACGACGGCCACACGGCGATGCTGCTTGGTGCTGCAAAGTACCTTTCCCAAAGAAGGAGTTTCAGAGGCACCGTCGCGCTTATCTTCCAGCCGGCCGAGGAGGTCGAATTGCCGTCGGGCGGGCTCAAGATGGTCGAAGACGGCTTTTTGGACCGTTTTGGCATCTCCCAGGTCTTCGGAATGCACAACTGGCCAGGGATCGATGTAGGCAAATTCGCGATCTGCGCAGGCTCGATGATGGCCTCCCAAGATGATTTCGATATCGTTGTAAAAGGTCGCGGCGGGCACGCTGCAGCCCCGCACCTTGCGGTCGATCCGGTCGTTATCGCCGCCCAAGTCATCACTGGCCTGCAAGGACTTGTGTCGCGCAGCACCGATCCAATCGAGTCGCTGGTAATTTCCGTCACGAAACTCAGGGCCTCGAATGCTTACAATGTGATCGCCGACGAAGTTGAACTGGCTGGAACCGTCCGCGCATTGGCCCCTTCCCTGCGTGACTTCGCCGAGACCCAGATCGAGCTCGTTGCGCGGAAAATCGCGCAAGCTTTCGGGGGCGACATTGCCTACCGGTACCGCCGATCGGTTCCAGCGGCAGTGAATGATAGCGCTGCCACTGCTCTTGCCATCCGTGCGGCTCAAGGCACCGGCGCGGCAGCGGTAGACGACAGATTGAGGCCGGCCATGGTTGCAGAAGATTTCGCTTACATGCTGCAGGCACGCCCAGGAGCCCTCATTTTCATCGGCAATGGCCCTTCGGCCGCTTTGCACAATGGCGCTTACGATTTTGACGATCACGCAATCCCGTACGGCGTGGCTTATTGGGTGAACGTCGTGGAGGCTGCCCTTGGAAAAGATGGCTAACATTTCAAAAAAGCTGGACTTATGGTTGGAACGTTTCGCCCATCCGGCACATTTGGCGAAATACCATGCAAAGAGTGCTCCATGATGCGCAAGTACGGTCGGTTGCATCTTTGCCACAGGCAGCCGCAATCAACCACGATCAATCGTGGCAGTAAGGGGTAGCAAAATGAAAACCAAAATGGGAACAGCCATTCTAGCAGCCGGTATTTCCTTGTTCGCAGGCGCCTACACGGTAACTGCAGGTCCACTTTCGGACCGCATCAGCGCCGGTCAGCCGATCCGGATCGGGTTCTCTAACGTGCCGATCTATGCCTTTCCGGACGACAAGGGCCAGCCAAAGGGGTTCGTGAACGACGTCGCGCTCGGCATTTTGAAAGACATGGGCCTGACCAATTTCGAGACCACCGTTACCGATTGGGGCGGCCTTATCCCCGGCCTGCAGGCCAACCGCTATGACATAATCACGGGTGGAATGTACATCCTGGGAAGCCGCTGCAAGAACGTTGCGTTTTCTGAGCCAATTGCGAAGACCGGTGATGCGTTTCTGGTGCCCGCCGGAAATCCCAAGGGCATCCACAACTACAAGGATATCCTTCAGAAGAACGCTGCATTCGTCACCTATTCAGGCGCAAACCTGATCGAGGCAGCAAAAAAGGAAGGCGTGAGCGACGACCAGATAACACAGGTGCCAGGACCGTCTGAGGTCCTGGCCGCGGTCAAATCGGGCCGCGCGGACGCCGGCGGTATGACCTATTTCGAAGTGAAGTCCATGGCGGATGGGTCGAACGGCCAGTTTGAAGCTACAAACCCCGCGGACCTGCCCGAATGGACACAGAACTGGGTGGGCATTGGGTTTCGCACGGAGGACGCTGATTTCTTGGCCAAGTTCAACGAGGCCTTGAAAAGATACGTTGGGACTCCTCGGATGATCGAGGCCATTAAGCCGTACGGCTTGTCCGAGGTTAATCTTCCGGGTCCCACCACGACCCAGTGGGCTTGCTCAAACCGGTAAGGTACAGCGGATGCGGGCACCCGCTGGGAGCCCGCATCCCGGTCCTGCTAGCGGATAGATTATGGGTTTTCTAGAGTTTCTTGCGCAGTACTGGCCCCGGTTGTTATCAGGCACCTGGGTGACGATCCTTATTTTTGCATGCTCGGCGGTTCTAAGCATCGCGTTATCGATGATCGCAGGCCTCTGCAAGCTTGCGCCAACGCCCCTTCTGCGAGCGGTCGCCGTTTGCTACGTCGAACTGTTCAGAGGCACGTCCCTATTGGTCCAGCTCTACTGGATCTTTTTCGTGCTTCCGCTCTTCGGCCTTACAATCGAGAAGTTTACCGCAGGGTGTTTGGCGATTGGCTTGAACATCGGGGCTTACGGCGCCGAACTGGTTAAGGGCGCCGTTCTTGCAGTGCCAAGGGGGCAGTGGGAAGCCGCATTGGCCATCAATATGGCTCCAGCCCAGCGGATGCGGCGCGTTATCCTCCCCCAGGCGCTGGTGATTGCATTGCCGGCCTGGGGCAATCTTTTGATCGAGTTGTTGAAGGCCACGGCCCTCGTGTCCCTAATATCGGTTTCGGACGTCATGTTCGAAGCCAAGCAGATCAACGGCCAGACATTTCTGTCGGCCCAGGTTTTCGGCGCAGCGCTGGTCATCTACTACATATTGGCGAGATTCTTGCTGACTCCCGGTATGCGCAGTCTCGAGAAGCGAATGCGCTCCAAGTTGGGCTCAGCTTGAGTCATGTTCAAATGGGACTGGGATTTCACCTGGCAAATCTTACCGCGGTTGATACACGCCACGGGCAACACCCTCATTGCCGCACTGTCCGGCTATGCTATTGCTATGGTGCTGGGTCTGGCACTTGCCCTTGTTCAGCGTGGCAATGCTACAGTCCTGCGTTGGCTCATTCGTGAACTGATAGAGTTTATCCGCTCGACACCGCTCCTCGTTCAGGTTTTTTTTGTTTTCTACGTTGCCCCACAATTTGGAGTTCGGCTGAGTCCATGGGTATCAGGGATGCTAGCCATCGGGCTCCACTATGCCTGCTACCTGTCCGAAGTCTATCGCGGCGGGATCGAAGGGGTCGCCCATGGGCAATGGGAGGCGGCAACCGCGCTGAACATGTCCACCAAACAGACCTATGTTCGAATCGTCATCCCTCAGGCAATCCCGCTCTGCATTCCAGGAATGGGTAACTATCTGGTTGGTATATTCAAAGACACCCCGATGCTCTCGGTGATAGGTGTCGCAGAGCTGATGCACACGGCCAACGCTATTGGAACCGAGAATTACCGTTTCCTAGAGCCTTACACTTCGGTCGGAGTGATATTCCTAGCGATTTCATTGCCTTCAGCCGGCTTGGTGAACCTATTGGAACGGTATCTCCGCCATAGGTTAGGAACTTAACATGACCAACCTTATGAACATGCCCCTGCAACTCACTGGCGATACCACGCCCGTCGTGAGTTTCAGAAAGGTGCGAAAGGCCTACGGGCCGATCGTTGTGCTTGAAGACCTGAACCTTGATGTGGCGGCAGGAGAAACGGTCACCATCGTAGGCCCGTCAGGATCAGGCAAGACAACCGTATTGAGAGTCTTGATGACACTGGAGACAATCAATGGAGGATGTATTTACGTCGATGGAAAGCCCCTGACCCACATGGAAAAGAATGGAGTGCTGGTCCCGGCTAGTCAAAAATACATTCGCAGCCGCCGCTCCGATATCGGCATGTGCTTTCAGCATTTCAATCTTTTTCCCCACATGACTGCCCTGGAGAATTGCATGGAGGGCCCGGTTCAGGTGTTAAACATGCCAAAAGCCGAGGCTCGCGACCGCTGTGTCGAGTTGCTCGAAATGGTCGGCATGCTTCATAAAATGGATCAGCACCCCTCGAGGCTGTCAGGCGGCCAGCAGCAGCGCGTAGCAATCGCCCGCGCGCTAGCAATGCGACCGAAGGTTATGCTGTTTGACGAGGTCACATCCGCGCTTGACCCAGAAGTTATTGGTGAGGTCACTAACGTCATCAGGAAGCTCGTCGCGGAACATAACCTGACCATGCTGATGGTGACGCATCAGATGGGGTTCGCCCGCGATATTTCTGACAGGGTGTGTTTCTTCTACGGCGGCAAGATTGAGGAACAAGGTACCCCAGCAGAGTTATTCTCAAACCCGCAAAGGGAGAGGACCCAGCAGTTTCTTCGCGCCGTAAAGGAAGCCATCTGATCAGGATCGGCCTCGCCCAAAATGATTGACGCGGGCTCAAAATGGCTCGAGAAGCGGCCAACGCTCTTTGCCTTTAACTTCGCTGGACGGTCCCTCCTGTAGATCCGTTTCATGCCACGCAAGACTATGCAGAGCCTATTTCAACCGGCATCATCTTTTGACACGTATGCAGGCCATGCATGGCCTAATTTGCACCTGGTCACGCTTCCCCATGATCGTGCCTAGCGATCAGACGAAGCTACGTAGCGCCTGTTGAGAGCCCTAGGGCGGGCTTGTGACGGCTTGGCAATGCATGGGGCGTTAGAGGTGGAAACGTGGTGCGTGGTTGTGTCGGGCGAACAGCAGCGTACGCGCAGCTTCAACGCCACCCTTGGAGCCGTTCTCCCGAAAGCATCCCGCGATTGGTGTACGGATACTCTCGCAACCTGGAACCGATAAGACACTATTTTGATCAAGGAACGCCATCATGACACCTGCCTTGACGCCGATTTCTTCCCCCGATTGGTCGATGCTATCGCTGGCAGACGTGGACCCGTTCCCAAGTTACGATGAACTCAGGAGGCGCGGCCCCTTGGTGTGGGACCCCGGCATGAACTGCTGGCTCGCCGTCAGTTACGATGCCTGCAAAATTACGGAATCCGATGAAGAAACTTTCCGGATCATGTACGTCGACGCATCGCCGAAGACGCTCGAGATCAATGGCGGGGCGACCGGCGTATCGGTGATGACCGGTGAGAAACACGCGGCCATGCGGCGGGTTTATCTCAAGCTTCTCAGCCCCAGTGCCATGACAAAATACCGAGTTGACCACGTGTTGCCCGTTATCAACGATGCGATAGACCGCTTCCAGAAAAGGGGCGGTGCTGAACTCGTCACTGAGTATGCGCAGGCCATTCCAGAGCGGGTAATGGCCTCAATGTTCGGGCTCCCGTGGAAGGACGATGCGCTCGTCACGCAGGTTGCGGAGTGGCACAAGGATATCGTGGCTTGGATCGGTATGAAAAATGCCGGCGGCGAATTGATGCAAAAAGCTCAGCATGCGTCGGACAAGCTGAACGAGCTGTTCCTTCCCCTCGTCCTGGAACGAAAAGACAAGCGCGGAGACGATTTCATAAGCTTGCTCTGGTCGCAGGGCGAGAAAGATTATCCTGGCCTCGGGGTAACGGAAGTTCTCCATAATACACGAGATTCTGCCATTGGCTCAGGAGAAACGACGGCAAATGCCATTGCCAACGCGGTCTACCTTTATCTGACTAATCCCGAAGCCCGGCGTGCAATCACAAACGATCAGGGAGCAACCCTCAACGTCTTCGTGGAAGAGACCCTGCGGCTTTTGGGATCCGTGCAATGGCGCTTCCGCGTAGCGAACCACGACGTATCGGTCTTGGGTGTTTCGGTGAAGAAGGACGACGTGATTTGCAATCTGCACGCGGCCGCGAACCGCGATCCGGAACACTATAGTTGTCCACACGCCCTGGATCTCACCAGAAAAGCGCCGAATGACCATCTGGCCCTGAACGTTGGCCCGCGGCTCTGCGCAGGCATGCACTTTGCCCGGCTTTTAATGCGTGAAGGCATGAAGGGCCTTATCGAACGGCTTCCCGAGCTACGGCTTGATCCGTCCATGGAGCCGCCACGCTTTAGGAACTATTCCCATCGTTCCTACGGACCACTCAACGTTCTATTTTGAGGTAAATCAGGGTGAGAATAGTCGTATACGACCAGGGCGGCGCAAGAGTCGAAATCCGTGATGTAGCCGGACAAACTCTTATGAGCGTTATCCGCGATGCAGGCCTCAACATCACGGCCCAATGCGGCGGCTGTGCGGCATGCGCGACGTGCCACGTATATGTGGAAGATGAATGGACCAGCAAGCTAAAGCCAGTCAGCGATGTTGAAGATGCCATGCTGGACATCGCTGAAGAGCGGCAGGAGAACTCTCGACTCTCTTGTCAAGTCAAGCTGACTGAAGATCTCGACGGTTTGACCGTGAGGCTGGCACCTGGTTCCGGATTCTAGCGCAAGCCTATCACCTCTTGCGGCCCTTTTTTGCAGCAATCCAACGACGGCGGAAGCACGCCTTATGCGAAAGAGACTACTGATAGTCGGGGGCTCATACGCCGCATCCGAGTTGGCGTGCCAGGCGCGTGAGAGCGGCTATGCGGAAGAGATCTTGATCGTTAGTGATGAAGGCGACCTTCCATACCATAGGCCGCCCCTTTCCAAGTCCTATCTCAAGGACCCTGGTGAGGAGCTCATGCCTCTAAGGGCAGAAGCCTTCTACAGGGACAAGGCCATTGAAGTAGAGCTGGGCTCGAAAGTCGTCGCGATTGACGGGCGTGGGAATCGTGCCACCCTGTCCAACGACGTTGTCATACCATTCGACACCCTGGCCCTGACAACAGGCGCCCGTGCGCGCACGCTGCCCGGCCTCGAAACATGCCCCGGCAACCTGCACTACGTTCGCAGCGTTGCAGATGCCCGAAATCTTCGCTTGGCAATCCCTGGTGCGGAAAAGGTAGTGATTATCGGCGCAGGGTTCATTGGTCTCGAAGTCGCATCTGCCCTTGTTCGGCAAAACAAACACGTAACGGTAGTGGAAGCTGCGGACCGGGTTCTGGCTCGCGCGGTATCCCCGGAACTTTCGAGATTGCTGTCGGCAATTCACGCACAAAACGGGGTGAACCTAATCACTTCCCGTAAGGTGCGCCCGATCATTGGCCCCAGCGGCCAGATCAATCGTCTCGAAATGGACGACAGCTTGATCCTGAAAGCGGATATCGTCGTTGTTGGGGTCGGCTCTCAGCCCAATCTCGAGCTCGCGCAGCAGCTCGAGTTGCATGTGGGAAACGGGATTATTGTCGACAATAGGTCGCGCACCTCCAAGAGCAACGTATTTGCAGCGGGAGACTGCGCCACGTTCGCTGGTGAGTTCAACCGCGCGGGGATCCGCCTTGAATCGGTGCAGAACGCGATCGATCAGGCCCGCATAGCCGGCAACGCGATAGCTGGAGGAGACAAAGTCTACCACGCCGTACCTTGGTTCTGGTCCGATCAGTACGAGTCGAAAATCCAGATTGCGGGTCTATCTAGCGAGACGACCCATTCTGAATCGCGGCGCGGAGAGAAATCGGATGTTTCTGTGTTTCATTTCCGCGACGACGTCTGCGTCAGCGTTGAAAGCGTTAATCGTCCCCGAGACCACATGGCAGCGCGCCGCCTTCTGGCGGGCGGTAAGGACATTACCAGACGGCGTCTTCAAGAGGTTGATTTCAATATATCGGCCCTCCTAAACGCCTAGGCGTCCATAATACCAAGAGGCAGCATCATGTCTACTTCAGCTCAGTTAGCGTTGCATGATGAGATATTCTCTGTCGCCAGCGTGGCACAGGGCGTGCCCGCTTGCACTGAAGCTGAGTGTCTGGCGTACGGCAATGGTGTTTGGGTTGAGGTCGAGGGAATATGCGACTGTATCCGCCACTGGTCGTCCGGTTTGTCCAATCGGACCCCAATGGCAGTGTTCTACATACATGGCGATCGCTTGTGGTTTGGAGAACCTGCGGGGTACGAGGACAACAGCGTTGCGAGGCAGCAGACCTATGCGAATATGACAGCGTCTTCGCTCGGAATGCCGTTCGTCAAGATCGCCCGGCCGGGACTCTATGGGTCGTCGGGCAAACACAGTTTGGCTCGCCAGATGCGCGAGATGGAGCTCGTTGCGGGGGCTGTTCGACAGCTTATCGCACGCCATAATATCAAGCGTTACGGATTTGCGGGACAGTCCGGCGGCGGTAGTGTAGCCAGTTATTTGCTGACGCAATTTCCGGACGTAGAATGTGTCGCATTTTCAGCCGCTTGCCTGTCCCTGGATGGGCTGCGCAGGGGTAGCCTGGAGCGCAGTGGGTACGATGGAGCGGATAATATCTATGACCCGGTTGTGCATCTGTCCAAGATCGCGATGAATCCTCGCCGTCGCTTGTTTGTCATTGGTGATGAAAAGGATGAGTCAGCGCTATTTTTGAACCTGGAGGACTACTATCAGGCTGCGAAGGCGCTAGGCCACGATGTCACTCTCATCCGAACCGAAGCTCTCGGTAACAACCATGTCCTGGACGCCACAGGCCAGCACGCGGTGGCGTGGGCTTTGAAGGGACTGTCCACGAAACAGATCGAAAAGAAAATCGCCAGCAAAGAAATCGTGGGTTAAACGGTGGCTGGCTGAGACAAACGAGGAGATCTACCAAGTTGCTCATATTTGCAATGTGAGTATGCCTGTTCCGTGCCCAGGCAGCTTTTGCAGAAACGCTGCCGGCAATTAGCTGATATCAGTTGATCAGGGACACCAAGAGACATCCGTGTTAGTCAGTCACATGACATGTCGAAGCGAACAAGCCAGTAGCCAAGATTAAGGATATAAATCATGAAAACGCGCGCCGCTGTCGCTGTCGCCGCCGGAAAGCCGCTGGAGATCATGGAGGTCGATCTCGACGGCCCACGTGAGGGCGAGGTGCTGGTCGAGATCAAGGCGACCGGCATCTGCCACACCGACGAATTCACGCTGTCTGGCGCCGATCCGGAAGGCCTATTTCCGGCGATTCTGGGCCATGAGGGCGCCGGCGTGGTCGTCGATATCGGCAAGGGCGTCACCTCGCTCAAGAAGGGCGACCACGTCATCCCGCTCTACACGCCCGAATGCCGCCAGTGCCATTCCTGCCTGTCGCGAAAAACCAATCTGTGCACGGCCATCCGCGCCACCCAGGGCCAGGGCCTGATGCCCGATGGTTCATCGCGCTTCTCGATCGGCAAGGACAAGATCTTTCACTATATGGGCTGCTCGACTTTCTCCAATTTCACCGTGCTGCCCGAGATCGCGCTGGCCAAGGTCAACCCCGACGCGCCCTTCGACAAGATCTGCTACATCGGCTGCGGCGTCACCACCGGTATCGGCGCTGTGATCAACACTGCCAAGGTCGAGATCGGCGCGACAGCCGTGGTCTTCGGCCTCGGCGGTATCGGCCTCAACGTCATACAGGGCCTGAAACTTGCCGGCGCCGACATGATCATCGGCGTCGATTTGAACAACGACAAGCAGGAATGGGGCGAGCGGTTCGGCATGACGCATTTCGTCAATCCGAAGGAGATCGACGGCGATGTCGTGCCCCACCTCGTCAACATGACCAAGCGTGGCGCCGACCAGATCGGCGGCGCCGACTACACATTCGACTGCACCGGCAGCACCAAGGTGATGCGCCAGGCGCTGGAAGCCTCGCATCGCGGCTGGGGCAAGTCGGTCGTCATCGGCGTCGCCGGTGCCGGCCAGGAGATCTCGACGCGGCCGTTCCAACTGGTCACCGGCCGCACCTGGATGGGAACCGCCTTCGGCGGCGCGCGCGGCCGCACCGACGTGCCGAAGATCGTCGACTGGTACATGGCCGGCAAGATCGAGATCGATCCGATGATCACCCACACGCTGAAGCTCGAGGACATCAACAGGGGTTTTGACCTCATGCATGAAGGCAAGTCGATCAGGAGTGTGGTGGTTTACTGAGGAGGAGAAAGCCGCCGGCTAACCAGCCAGCGGCCGAAAAATGCAGATGCTCAACACGGGAGGAGACAAAATGCCGGAAAAACTGCATCCTAAAATCGACAATGGACTGCCACGGGAAAAGCCCGACTTTGCCGGCGGCACGCTGGTCTGCGCCTGCACCAGCAACCCGGTCAAGGTGAAGGTCAAGGGCCAGATCGCCCACAACCATGCCTGCGGCTGCACCAAATGCTGGAAGCCGGAAGGCGCATTGTTCTCGGTCGTGGCGGTTGCCGCTACAAACGACGTGACCGTGACCGAAAACGGCGACAAGCTGAAGGTGGTCGATCCGGGCGCGCTGATCCTGCGCCATGCCTGCACGGGCTGCGGCGTCCACATGCACGGCCCGGTCGAGCGCGACCATCCGTTCAAGGGCCTGTCCTTCATCCATCCGGAACGCTTCCAGGAAGACGGCTGGTCGCCGCCGGGCTTCACCGCCTTTGTCTCGTCGATCATTGAATCCGGTGTCGATCCGAGCCGCATGGACGGCATAAGGTCACAGCTGAAGTCGATCGGGCTCGAACCTTATGATTGCCTCAATCCAGGACTGATGGACTATATCGCCACCTGGACGGCTAAGAAGTCTGGCGCACTGCGGGCCTGAAACGTTGCGATAGGGCCGGGTACTGTCCGGCCCTTGCGCAACGCTGGAATTCACACACCGGGTGGAAAGAAGTATCATATGGGACTTTCTCCAGCCAAGAAAGCACGATGCAGGTCCGCAAAGAAAACGCAGACAAACACCTTCAGTACCCCGCCGCGCTCGACGGGGCTACGATGCCTCTTATTTCGATGGTGCGCGGACGTTAGCTTCTTCTATTTACTAAGGGGTCGGAAATGGTGCAATCGACCAGCCGATTAAGTCCACAGCCTCCTGAAGTATCGCCTCGGTCTGCGCACGGGTGGCTGAAGCGGCGATGACACATCCGATCCAGTCTCCGAGATCGCCTTTCCTAACGATGGGCGTCTTGGGTTCAACATAAAACGTGACCTCGGCTACCCCCGGTATGGCAGCCGCCCGACTGTCGCCACTGATCCAATCGAGAGTGCCATCGCGATCAGGTATCAAAAAACGCGCGGCCGCAGTGCGCGAATGCATTCTGCGCAAATTCGATTCCTCGCCGATGACAAGCTTGATGTGCTCGGTGACGAGATCGAGCCCGTAAGTGAGCTGAACCAGTTGAGGACCGGGCACACCACCAAGACGCGGGTTAACTTCAATAACCACAGGGCCACGGTTCGTCCAACGGAATTCTATGCAGGTGGGTCCCCAACCAAGGCCGAGAGCGCGCAAACAGGTCAGGGAAAGTTCAACAATCCGCTCTTGCTCTTCATCAGTCAGTAGGGCCGGTAGGGTGTATTCACGAAAGACGAAGTACGGCTCGGGGCCGACCTCACCGCCGTAAATCCCGATGACCTCATCTCCCATTATCTCGGAGCAATAGTAGGGACCTTGCGCGAATTCTTCGACCAGGATCCTGGGTGAAAACCGCCATACGTGCTTCCCACCCAATAGATAAGTCGTATGTTCCTTTAACTCATCGACGTTTCGGCACAACCGGACCCCGCTGCTGGCGTTGCCTACCGCTGGCTTAAGAACCACCGGCAGGCCGATTTCGGCGGCGGCGCTTTTAACGTCCGCCGCATCCGCTGCCAAGCGATAAAGAGGGAGGGGAACGCCAGCCTCCGCAAGAAGCTGAAGTTGAATAAATTTGTCGGAGCACTGTTCAATCGATGCCGGGTTCGGTCCAGGTAGATCGAAATGCCGACAGAGCCTGCCAGCTGTCGCATAGACCCATTCGCCGGGGTTCGGAAAGCCGGTAATGCCGGCAATGTCATAGTTCTCAGCCAGGCGGGAACATTCGCGGATTAGCGCATCGAGATTGTCTGTATCCACACATATCGCCTCTATGCCTTCCGCCGCAAGATAGTCGTACCGAGTTGGATCAGATGACATAACAAATGGTAAAAGATCAAGATTCTTAGCCGCTTTGACGTATCGGGAACCATTACTTGAAGATTCAATGAAGATGAGCGCTCTTCTTGCCACTTGTTTCGACCTCCAATATTTCGTGCTGTGCGGCTATCCTGGGATAATTCGGCGCAGCTCTTGGCCGTGCGGGCCTTGAACAATGCGGTGAACATACCCTTTTCAGTTCACTGCGGTCGCAAAAAGTCTGTAAATTAAGTTGAAGGATCTGTTGCAACCGATCGAAGGCGGCGATCGGCACGGTCTGGAGGGTGGCTCATGTGGCGGCGCATGATGTAATTAGATCTGGTGGACAATCGACGCAGGGCTGAGTAGCGGAGATGCTGCGCTCGAAGCGGGAGTGTAGCAGGCTACTTCAAGATTGGCGGCTTTTTCGGCAGGGCAACAACCATCGGAATTGACCGGTCAACTTCCTCCTGGAGGCAAGATCGGTGCCGACATGGCGCAAATTCCCCGCCTTTTCAGCACCCTGATTTTTAATGCCGCAGATTATGCCCAATCATTCCGTCGAACGATACGCATGTTAATCCCCCGATGAGGTTGATAATTCTGAGTTAGAGATGTGGGATGGCGTGTTCCCCGGGGGGCGGACTGCATCCAGCAGATGGGCAGCCTCCGGCTGGCTAACGGTCCATCAAGACGCGTTTTTACCGTGATCTGCACGTACAGCCAGTATTGAGCCTAGAGCTATGGCGGAAACTGGGTGATAACGTTTTGAGGAGAGCGGCGTACGAGGCGGGTGATGAAGCCTGCCAGAACCTCTCGAGGAGAGCGATACGCCATGAACGAGACTATCAACATTGTTCTCCTTCGTCAGCCTGACGAGTTTGATGATCCACTGATCGATGTGCTTCGCACCGGGGCGCGCAAATTGCTGGCGCAGGCGATCGAGATCGAGGCCGAGACGTTTCTTGCCGAGATGCGGGATCTCAAGCTTGCCGATGGCCGTGACCGGATTGTCCGGCATGGTCACGGCCCGGAACGGAGCCATCCAGACGGGCATCGGGCCGGTGCCAGTCAGGCGGGTGAAGATCCGGGATCGCGGCGCGAATGGCAAGGTGATCGGGTCCGGTTCTCCTCATTGATTCTGCCGAAATGGGCGCGTCGGACGCGGAGTCTGGATGCGCTGCTTCCCGTTCTCTACCTGCGCGGCGTTTCGACAGGGGATTTCCAGGAAGCGCTGAGCGCGCTTATGGGCAAGGACGCGCGGAACCTTCACCCTCGGTGATCACTCGGCTGACGGCGGAGTGGAACGCCGACTACGAGCGTTGGCAAAAGCGCGATCTTTCGGCGCGGCGCTACGTCTATGTGTGGCGGACGGGGTTTACCTGCAGGCCGCATGGAAGACCAAGCCGAATGCATGCTGGTCCTGATCGGCGCCACGCCCGAGGGCAGGAAAGAACTCGTCGGTTTCCAGACCGGCGTTCGCGAGAGCGCGCAGAGCTGGCGCGAGTTGCTGGTCGACGTGAAGCGGCGTGGCCTGAAGATCCGCGCCCGATATTGCCGTCGGCGATGGCGCGCTCGGTTTGTGGAGAGCGCTCGACGAGGCCGTCCGGGTCGGCAATCAGGCAGCAGCGTGAACCCCGCAGATATCCAGAAGCGGCTAGAGCACTTCCGAGGAGGCGCGTCACACCGACTGCGTTACGCGGCCCATGCGCCGCCCATCGGCATCGGTCGATATCGGCTTCATGCCTTCCGAACTCGCAAGCGCTGGCGGAGCGCGTATGCAGCCGCAGGCTGCCCCGATAGGTTGCGACCTAGGACGTAGACTCATTACCACACAGCCAGATGCTTGATGTGAGCCCACCTCGCGAGCGACCGAGACTATGATCTCGATCCCCCCTTTTGCTGTCGCGCCCTGCTTATGGACGCGAACGATGGAGGTGTCGATCATCTGCGCCCGGCCGTCATGCGCTTTAGCAATTTCGATCATGAGGCGGTCCCACACACCTGCTTTCCGCCATCGGACAAAGCCGTTGTAGGGCCGTATCGCTCGGGGAGGTCCCGCCAAGGCGCACCGGACCGCAGTACCCAGAACTTGTTCAATAAATCTCGGCTTTCTTCCAACCATTTACAGTTCCTGTAATTCAGAAACTGTCCCCTATCTATTTGCCTCAGTCGAGGGGTGCACTCCACTGCTGTCCGGGAATTAAAGGAACTCTTGTCCGGCTTTTGCGAAATCCGCACTATCGCCGGCTGGAGGGGCTTGAAGCCGCTGCGACTCTGGCACAACTCTACGCAACGGCGCGGCTGTTCGTGAACTTCTTCCAGCCCTCCTTCAAGCTGGCGGGAAAAGAACGGGACGGCGCCCGCGTGCGCAAGCGCTATCACCCGGCGGCAACACCATGCCAGCGACTGCGGCACATCCACTCACGGCTGAACCGGTTCGGGCCATGCTGGCGCAAACACAGGGGCGGCTGGATCCGGTAAAGCTGCTGCGAGAGATGCGATCGGCGCAGCAGCACCTCGTCGACATTGCTGATGGATCTTGCACGCCGGCGCTGGTGGTGAGCGATCTGGCGCTGGATCAGTTCCTGTCGGGCCTGCGGACGGCCTGGAACTGGGGGAAATCCGCCCAGCCGCAAGAGCCAAGCCGAAGCAAAAGCGGGGTCGTCGGCGACCGGATCCGCTGCTGAAGGTCACGGGCCGGCTGCGCGCGTGGTTCGACGAAGAGCCCTGGCGGACGAGCCGCGAATTACTGGTGCGCCTGCAGGAGGAGCAGCCGGGGCAATATCCTGATCAACTTCTGCGCACGCTGCAGCGCCGTTTGAAGATCTGGCGGAAGGAAAAGGCGCACGCGATGGTGTTTGGGCCAATGCACGTCGAGCCGCCAATCGAGCCGATGGCGAATTGATCCCAACCCGGCCCTGGGGAAATTATGGTGAGGCAACGGAAAATCGTTCGGGAACAATCCAGGGTGAGGCAATACGACCTCTCTCCCCAGATTTTCGAAAAGCTTCCGCCGTGTCTGGTTGGTTTGGAGGCGTGCGGCGGTTCGCATTATTGGGCGCACCAGATTGCGGCGCTCGGTCACGACGTGCGTTTAATCCCGCCGATTGTGTGAAGCCTTTTGTGAAACGGGGCAAGACGGACGCCGCCGACGCCGAAGCGATCAGCGAAGCCGTCACCCGCAAGACCATGCGTTTCGTTCCGATCAAATCGGCTGATCAACAGGCGGCGGCCATGGTGCTGAGGACGCGCGCCCTTTTGATCCGCCAGCAAACTCAGGCGATCAACGCGCTTCGCGGGCATTTGTCGAAGTTGCCGCCCTCGGCACGGCTAAAGTGGCTGCGTTGATCGAGATCGTCCGCGACGAGGCGGACGTTTGCCTGCCAAAAGCCGCTCGTTTGGCTCTGGCTGAAATCGCCGGTCAGGTCGAGGCGCTGACGCGTCAAATCGACAAGCTCGAATGAGGGAGTCGGCGAGGCGAAGCGCGACGAGGACATGCGACGGCTGACCACAATTCCGGGCGTCGGAGCGATCACCGCGGCTTCCGTCAAAGCGCTGATCCCGGATCCCGACGGGTTCAAATCCGGTCGTCACTTCGCCGCCTGGCTGGGACTGACGCCAAAACCCCATTCGAGCGGCGGCAAGGAGCGGCTCGGCGGCATATCGAAATGGGCAACCCGACGCTCCGCTCGCTGCTTGTTTGTGGCGCGACGTCGGTCTTGCGGCGTTAAGGGCAACGACAAAGCGCCGCGATGGCTCGTCGCCCTTTAAGCGCGGCAGCCTTTCAAGGTCATCGCGATCGCGCTCGCCAACAAGATGGCGAGGATTATCTGGGCGCTGCTCACCAAGGGCGGGACATATCGAAATGCTGGTGCGGCAAGCGGCGCACCACGCGCCTGAGCCGAACGACGACCAGGACGGATTGGCCGGCGCGACGCCGGACAGAGGCGAGGTGCAAAATTAGACGATGACCCACGGGCGAGGCGAGAGAGGCCGGCGCGACAATGCGCCTACAGCGCGTCAGATTGATCAGCCCCTGGCATCGCGAATTTCATCGAGGCCAGCGGTCTTAGACCGCGCTGAAAGGTCGGACATATGACCGCACCTATCCCGCTGGATGACATGTCTGAAAAAGCGCTTGCCCGCGTGGCCGTTCCACATATGTCGCGCTATAAAATGGGCATGCGTTCGATGATGGCCGAAGTCCAAAGGTCTGCAAACCACCTGTCGTGGTTTCATTCCGCACTTATGAGTTCACGGCCTAGTCGTGTCCGCGATTTCTGAAACACGCACTTTGCTCGGGAGAGCCGTTCGAATGCAGAACGTTAGCATCAAATAGTAGCAAATTTTGGTCGATGCGTTTCAAGAAGCTGAGGCATTTGATCCATAAATATCCCGATGCAAGTTTAAGTTCTGGCGGGAGCGTGAATACTTGGGAGAAAAAGCAACCCGCGATGCAAAGTTCGCCGCCCTGGAGGGGATCGCTTGGCGGACCAGAGATCCACGAGTGCCTAGGTGGAGCTTTGGAATGAGCGGGCACAGCCGCCGCAAGCGTCGTTGCGCGGCTTTGAACCTCAATCTTGGCAGTCAAGAATCGTCGAAGTCCGGGTGTTCAGTTGACGCCTAGTGCGGCCGTATTCGCGACGGCAAGACAAGGAGAACAATATTCTTAAGGGAGGGATGTAAATGAATATGTTGCCAGTCAACCGCCGCCTCTTAATCAAGGCGATGCTTCTCGGATCGGCGGCCCCCTTGCTCGCGAGCTCTGTGGCCCTTGCATCGTCATGTGGTGATCAGATCGTGCGCATGGCAGCAATTTGGGCTGCCGACACAATGAATCCATTCGCTACTTGGTCGTCCTTTTGGCCGACTGCATTCACCTATGACCCTCTCGTTGGCATGGATGCGCAACGCCATCGTGATCGGAGAGGCTTTGCCAAGGAATGGTCGGTTGCGCATGACAATCTGACATGGACGTTTAAAATCTGGCCGGGCATGAGGTGGTCAGACGGCCAACCCGCCACAGCCAGAGACGCTGCATTCACCTATAACTATTTGCGCGAGTCTATCGGCACCCCAAACGAGCTGAATGTTGGGTGGAATAATGCTGCTGGGTTGGAAAACGTCGAGTCCATTAGGGCTATTGATGATGAAACCCTCCAAATTGTGACCAAGCTTCCAACGCGATGGCCAGTCAATAATGCAGTTCTGATTGTTCCCGAGCACATTTGGGCGAAGATTAGCCACGCCGACGCGCGTAACACCTTTCGCAATGATCCTCCGCTGGTGGGCACAGGCCCCATGATTGTTTCAGAGTTTCAGCCGGGTCAATTTGTCCGCTTGGCGTCGAACAAGTATTTTCGCATGGGACAGCCGCCCATGGCAGGCATGATTTTGAACCTGTTCAATACAGTAGATCCCATCGCCCAAGGTCTAAAAAGTGGCAACCTTGACTACGGTTATGGCATCACATCTGCTCAGTGGGAGGATCTCTCCAACCATTCCGACATTAGGGTCGGCCAATCGCGGGTCGAACAACGGAACTATCTGGCCTTCAACACTGCGTCCGGGGAGGGGGCAGGCAGCACGAAGGCCCTGCAAGATACGGCGTTTCGCGATGCCATTGGGTACGCGATCGATCAGAAGACCATCGTCGATCGCGCCTTTCGTGGGCATGCCGACCCGGGCGTGGGGGTGGTCATGCCGGCGGCGACCGATTACTATTCAGAGTTGAGCGACATAAGGCGCCGCTTTGACCTTGCTGAGGCTGCTCGCCGGCTTGATGCCGCCGGTTATCTCGACACAAACGGCGACGGACTTCGGGAGGACGAGGAGGGAAACAGCCTTCAACTTGAGCTGATCACCGGAGCATCCGGGGGCGGCCTCGAGATTCCGATCGCGGCGGTGCAACTCGTTGCTGGTTGGTTGGGGCAAATTGGCATTCCGGTGTCAGTGACGCAGCTTGAAACCGGCGCGCTGGGCGCCCGCACAGCAGCACCGGCCAATGGCGGTGGAGGCTGGGACCTGTTGGTCTCTTCGACTTGGCTGTCGCCCACCCCACACGACATCCTCAACTTGGGTAACAGCAAGGGCATTGGGACAAACAACACCTCTTATTGGAGAAATGACAAGTTTGACTCACTTCTTTCAGAAGCGGACGTCACGGTTGACCTCGCGAAAAGCAAGCAGCTGGTCGACGAGGCGACGCGTCTCATCTACACACAAGCGCCCTACATCATGCTGTGTTACCCTTTTCTGCTCGACGCGCATCGAACGGACTGCATCCAAGGTTGGGGGACAGAGGATGCCGTATCAATGTGGGGCTATTTCCCGTTCGATCGTCTGAGGCCGGTCTGATGTCTAGTGCCTTCGCAATGGGAGGGCCAAGGAGCCGGCGCATCGTGCGCATCGTCATTAGGGCGATTGTGACACTTCTGATGGTGGGAGTCCTGAACTTCGTTTTGTTCAGGATCATTCCGGGCGACCCAGCCAAGCTTCTGCTCGGCGGAGCACGCAGCAGCGTGACAGCCGAGCAAATGCAGGCGCTGCGCCAGAACTGGGGCCTCGATCGGCCGCTATTCCCGGACCAGGTTATCGACTACTTGTCGGCAACTATTCAGGGCGATTTAGGCTACAGCTTCAAGTTCAGGGGCAGACATGTCGCTGACCTAATCTTGGAGCGTTTGCCGGCCACCATTGCCCTTGTAGGTCTAGCCCAATTAATCGCCATCCCATGGGGTGTCATGCTTGGCCTATATGCAGGGTGGCGCAGAGGAGGTGCCGTCGATCATATCGCCACGGCAACCTCTCTGGCGCTCTATTCGACACCCTCGTTCTGGCTCGGCATGCTCCTGGTGGTAGTCTTCAGCACGGCATTGGGTTGGTTTCCCGGCTACGGTGCATACTCGCCCGGCGCGATCACGGGCTCCCTTGGTTCGTTCCTCGACTATCTGCTGCATCTCACGCTTCCGGTTACCGCGGTGGCACTTGGGCTGATCGGCCAATACGTCGTGGTCGCACGTGCAGCGATGAGTGACGTAGTCACAGAAGATTATATGGTAACTGCGCGGGCCAAAGGGCTGACCAACCGTCAGATGCTAATGCGTCATGCATTTCGCAACGCAATGTTGCCCGTCGTAACGCTGATTGCTCTTAATCTTGGCTACGTAGTCGCCGGGGCCATCACCATCGAAGCCGTATTCGCCTGGCCGGGTATCGGAGGGCTGACAGTGGAAGCGCTGAATGCACGGGACTACCCTGTCCTTCAAGGCATATTTCTGTTGCTTGGTGCGTCGATTGTTGTCGCAAACCTTGTAGCCGACCTGGCCTACGGCTTTCTTGATCCGCGAGTCCGGCAATGAGCGAAGGAACAGTTCGGTATCCCCCGCGAGGCCGAGCGCGAGCGATAAAAAGCTTTCTGCGTCAATTTCTTGGCCGGGGCGGTGCTCAGGCTGGCGTCCTATGTTTAGTCTTCTTTCTTGTGCTGGCTGCCGTCCCAAATATCCTTGTAGGACCGCTCCAAACTGCAATCAACGCTACGGGCGATTTCCTCGCGCCACCATCAAGCCAGCATCTGCTGGGCACCGATGATGTGGGGCGAGACGTGCTCAATCTGGTTGTCCATGGTGCCCGGATATCGCTGACGATCGCGGTGCTGGCGACCGTGATAAGCCTTGTCTTCGGCACCACTGTTGGTATCAGCGCGGGCTATTACGGTGGAAGGGTTGACGTCTGGCTGATGCGCTTGACGGATTTCTTTTTTGTCATGCCCTCCTTCGTGCTGGCGCTGGTCATCACGCCAGTAATCCTTGAAGTTTGGGGGCGCGGTGGAGATATCTTCGGGTTCCGTCCTTCTCTTTTTGTGATTATTGTCGTTATCGGAATGACGAGCTGGGCTTTTGTTGCGCGGATCGTTCGCAGCCAAACGCTGTCGCTTAAGGAGCGAACATTCGTAGATCGCGCGCGGGTTGTGGGCAGCAGCAATATCGTCATCATGGTAAAGCACATCCTGCCCAACCTCGTGCCGCAAATCACGGCCAATGGCGCTCTAGTTGTCGCAGGCGCAATCTATGTTGAGACATCGCTCTCGTTCCTTGGACTTGGCGACCCTTTGCAGCCTTCATGGGGCACTTTGCTTGCGCTCGCTCAACGCGCCGGTGCTGCCAGTGCAGGAGCCTGGTGGGACCTCAGCCCAGGAGTATGCGTCCTTACGGTTTCGCTTAGCTTCGTCCTGATCGGCAATGCCCTCGACGACACCTTTAACCCACGACGCAGGGTGATCCCATGATAAACTCGTCCCAGGACAACGCACCGCTTCTGGAGGTCGACAGGCTCTCTGTCGATTATGGGCTCAAGGGCGTTTCATCGCGTGCGATCGACCGCGTGAGCTTCGCGCTCCGGGCCGGAGAGGCGGTTGGCCTCGTCGGTGAATCGGGCAGCGGGAAGACTACGACTGCAATGGCGATCGCGGGTCTGCTTTCACCCAACGCGCGGGTCAGCGGGGGTGAGGTACGATATCGCGGTAAGCGACTGCCGATCGATGACGATGCGGCGATGCGGCCACATCGCTGGAGTGAAACGTCCGTTGTCTTCCAGGGCGCGATGAATGCGCTTAATCCTGTTCACCGCATCATCAAGCAGATAGCCGAGCCGTGTGTGCTGAAGCTTGGCATGTCGCGTGTCGAGGCAACCGCGCGGGCAAGAGAACTGCTCGAACTCGTCGGCATTCCGGCAGATCGCGGCGCTGCCTATCCCCACGAGTTGTCGGGCGGTATGCGACAAAGGGTGATGATTGCCATGGCGCTGGCATGTCGCCCCTCGATCGTCATTGGTGATGAGCCGACCACGGCGCTCGACGTCATTACCCAGGCTCAGATTCTCAAACTGCTGGGTGACTTGCGATCGCAGCTTAACCTTGCTCTCATTTTAATCACTCACGATCTTTCTGTGGTGGCTGAGGCTTGTGATCGGGTGATGATCATGTATTCCGGCCGCCTCGTCGAGGACGGCACTGTCGCTGAGATCTTCGGCAAGCCTAAGCACCCGTACACGCGATTGCTGATCGACTCGATCCCGAACCCGGCGAGCGGCAAAAAGGTGATCCGGCATATACCCGGTGATCCCCCCAGTCTGGTGAATCGGCCGTCGGGGTGCGCCTTCCATCCACGTTGCCCTTCGGCCATGGGGGTATGCCAGACAGAAGTACCTAGCCTCACTGGAGTCGGGCGGGGACGCGTCGCCTGTCACCTTCACCGGTTCTTGCAAGAAGACAAGGTCGCTGCTCATGCCTGACAACGCCAACTTCCTGCGTCTCGAGGGCCTGCAAGTTCACTTTCCCATACAGGGTGGGCTGTTCGACCGCGTCTTGGGCCGACCTCCCCGCGCCGTCCGCGCGGTGGACGGGATCGATCTCAACATCAGACGGGGCGAGATCGTCGCCTTGGTCGGAGAGTCGGGAAGCGGTAAAACGACGGTAGGCCGCGCAATCACCAAGCTTGCACAGCCAACAAGCGGCAGGTTGTTGTTCGAGGACGAGGACATGAGCTCAGTGCGCGGCTCTTCGGCCCTGCGTCCTTACCGGCACCGCGTGCAGATGATCTTCCAGGACGCTTATCAGGCGCTCAATCCGCGCCACACCGTGTTCGAGATTGTGGCAGAGCCATTGCGGTCACTGCAACTGGTCGAGGGCGGGAAGCAGCTTGCAGATCGTGTGAGCGAGGCGCTTGCAGCCGCCGGGCTCAATCCTCCTGGTGATTTCTTTTCCCGTTTCCCGCACGAGCTGTCTGGTGGCCAGCGCCAGCGGGTGGTGATTGCCGGAGCGCTTGCCGTGAAACCGAAGCTCATCGTCGCCGACGAACCTGTGTCAATGCTCGATGTTTCTATACGCGCACAGATTCTTCAGGTCTTGGTCGACTTGCGCGCAAAGCACAACATGGCGTTGCTGTTCATCACCCACGATCTTCCGCTTGCGTGGTTGATCGCCGACAGGATTGCCGTTTTGTATCTTGGAAAATTGGTCGAGATCGGCAGCGCCGACGAGATCACATTCAATCCACACCACCCTTATACGGTCGCACTGCGCAACGCGACGCCGCAAATTCGCAGCGACGCTAGTCGCGTCGGTCTGCCGGCGTTGCAAGGAGAGGTTCCAAGCGCCGCACGCGTGCCCAAGGGCTGTCGTTTCCATCCTCGCTGCCCGGTTGCCTTCCACCGCTGCAAGGAGGAGGAGCCGCCGGCCATCGAGGTGGCCGCGAACCACACCGCTGCATGTTGGCTGGCGACATAACTCCGTCCAGCAAGACATACCCACGTTGATTTGAATGCCGTCGTTAGACGTAATGTTTAACAATCAACCCGAGGCTGCATTAATGAAATTAAATGAGTATACAGAATTCGACGCTACCGGTTTGGCAGCTCTGGTCAATCAAGGGGAGGTCACCGCTTTGGAACTGACGGGTTTGGCGCGGCAGGCTTACGACGATGTGAATCCACGCGTCAACGCTGTAATCGAATTCTATGAAGACGCCGAGACAATTTCAGGCCCAGCTTCCGGGCTTCTGAACGGTGTGCCTTTCCTTCGCAAAGATATTGGAGCCAGCGAAGCTGGACGTCTCCAGGAAATGGGAAGTCGGCTGTTCAAAGGTTGCCGTTCCAAAACCGACAGCTTTTACTTTCGGCGCGCCCGGGATGCTGGACTTCGAACAATCGGAAGAACAGCAACGCCGGAGCTTGGTATGTCCGGTATGACTGAAACGATTGTCAATGGGATTACTTGCAATCCGTGGGATTTGAACCGTTCAGCAAGCGGCTCTTCTGGAGGTGCTGCGGCGGCAGTGGCGGCTGGGATCACACCAATCGCGCATGCAAGCGACGGTGGTGGATCCATTCGACAACCTGCGGCTTGGTGCGGGCTTGTTGGGCTGAATCCGTCTCGCGGTCGCATTTCTGGTGGCCCGAATGGTCAAGACGGGTGGTTCGGTCTATCTAGGCATTTTGTCCTATGTCGAACTGTGCGAGATATGGCAGCAGCGCTTGATGTCTTTTCTGGTCCCGAGCCTGGGGACCCATTTGTTATCGTCCAGCCGAATCGCCCTTACGTTGAGGAACTTTTACACTCCACCGGGCACCTGAGGGTCGGGCTTGCCAGGACAAAATGGGGCCCGGTTGATCTCGAGCCTCAAGTTCTACAAGCGGTCGACGGGATCGCGTCACTGCTCGAAGAAATGGGACACTCGGTAGTAGAAATCCCCCCGCCATATGAATTCGAAGAATTGCCGAAGATAATGCTGGGGTTGTCAGATATGGGGGCAAGTTGGCTCGAAAGTGCGGCGCGCGCCTTGGGACGCTCCATTAGCGCAGACACCCTAGAGCCGGTTAACCTTAAACTTTATCAACGAGGGCAGAAGCAGCCTCTCTCAATCTCAACTGAGATACATGAGGCCATCCGAGGAATGCGGCTCAAGGTGGGCGAGGCAATCAATGCCTTCGATATACTTTTGACCCCGGTAATGTCGACCGTCGCCCGGCCGCATGGCGGGATCGACACCTTGACCAATGAAACCGTCTCGGTAGAAGAATTTATACAAGCCGAGTATCAAGAAGGTGGCCACCTCGGCGTGTTCAATGTGACTGGTCAACCTTCGGTCAGTTTGCCTCTGGCGCAAAGCACTGATGGACTGCCGATCGGCGTTCAGATCGTCGGCCGTTTTGGGGATGAGGCAACACTGGTCCGTATGGCACGAGACCTAGAGGATGCCCGACCTTGGATTGACCGGCGTCCAAACGTACGAGCTGGGGTTTCGCGGGCTTAATCTGCAGTCTATCGTGCAGGTCTTTCTATAAAGGACCACATCGTGCTCACCAACAATGGCACGGCCTTCGCGCCAACCTGCCCAAGAACCGCCACGGCTCCAGCCGAAACCTTCTGGATCCATCTTCGACCGCGTCTGCACCGCAAAAACCTCAGCGCCGGCTGACCGAGCCGTATCACCCCTGGACCAGGCGTACGCCGCCGGTGAAGCTTCCGAATAACCACATCGTCGGCTTGAGAGCGATGTCGTGCAACCGGGTCATGCCACGCCAGACGACCATATACCCGGAGGCGGATCATGGTTGCGGGCGAGATAGCCGCCAAGCATGGCGATTTGCAGCAGGTAAGCGGCGAGAGTGGTCCGTTGGAGGCGCGGTCGCGTTCGGGACGCGTCGATCGGGTTGAGCGTAGTGATCTCGGCGAAGGTGAGAACGCTGTCGGGCGCGGCGTCTGGCTTGGCGCGCGCCGACATCGTGACGAAGAATATGCGCCAGCTGACCACCGCGATGAGGGCGAGGAACTTCGCCAGCCTCTCGGCGGTCTCGAGCCTTGCCTCCTCAGCACGGCAGCCGGACTTCATGACCTTGTGGAACACCTCCGCCTTCCAGCGCAGGGCATACCAGCCGAACTTCTCGACCGCCACGGAGAGATCTTCGACCGGTAAGTCGTCACCAGCTTCCAGTCGATCGTAACCGCCCGATTGTCACCGCCTGCCTGACATTATAGCGCGACAATCTGGAAAGAGGTCGTATTGCCTCACGTAACGACGCTCCCCGAGATTCGAGCGTTGCCTCATCCATTTTGCTCCCGGCCTCCTTCGCGAGCGCCCACGGCGCCTCAGTATGGCCTTGCGATCTCCAGGATCGGCGGCTCCTTGTTCAAGGGGGGCAAACAGCAACGCGTCCGCCTGTTCGCTGCGCCAGACCTTCAGCCGAGTAAGCGCTGTCGCGGAGCCACCAGCAACTAGCCGACATCATGGACAAAATGACAAAATGGATGCCCCGTATTTTCTGCCGCTTTCTGCTCCAGGAAGCGGCGAGCTTCCATGATCTGCGTTAGATCCGCCAAAACTGCATCAGCAGCGGGCCAGTCCGCCTCAGAAAGGTTGTCTTGGCCGCTACGGATGTCTTCCGCCATTGCAAGGAGCGCAGCCCAGACTGGCTTTATCTTTTCTACCGTAAGCACGTATGTGCTTTCAGGCACTTCCGAGAGGGCAGCCGATTCGGAGCCGCCGCGAGCCGCTGTGCATTTATCGCATCCACAGTTCTCGTAAATGCCGTGCTTGTGGTCACTCATTATGCCGCCGCCTCATTCAATGGGCACATCCGAAGCTTCATCAACGCAATCGCATTGGCCACTGCCGAGGGCGTAGGTGTGATCGCCATCACTGTAGCCCGCCTGGTGGGTGTGTCTCGTTGGCCAACCCAGTTGATGCCAGAACCTATCGTGGTTGAACCCGGCGTGATAGCTTCCGGCTGCTTCAACTAACTATCCGCCTCGTGTGCTTTCATCGTAGCGGTGTTCTCAGGCTACGGCCTTAAGCTCTGGAGGGGTGATGTAGGCCCAGGGCAGGAGATCGTCGATCTGGCTGTTCAAGTGGCCGTCGATGATCCTCGTGAGCACGTCGGCGAGGTAGCCGAGCGGCTCGACGTCGTTCAGCTTGCAGGTTTATGCCGACCACCGAACTATGCCGAGCGGGCGCGTTTCCGCCAACGTTTTTCATGACTTAGCCGCTGCAGGATCGGCATAGATTAGGGTCTCTCCGTCGCGATTGGCGCGAAGGAGAGGACACATGAACGCGAATGAGTATCTGCAACGCAGCGCACTTTATCGGAAGCTGATCCACGGGCCATATGGCGAGTTTGCACGCGTTTATGCGGGCAGATTGTCGGACGAAGGCTTCGGTCGGCAATGCACCTGGCGATCGCTAAGCATATTTCGTGAGTTGAGAGACTGGCATGTCGGCAACGGGCACGATCTCCAGGATTTAAGCGAAGTTCATGTTGAGCGGTTTCTTGAGCACCGTTCCAAACACTGGAGCATCGATTCGGGCGACCGATCGGCGCTCCGGCGCTTGCTTGCCGCGTTACGGCAAGAAGGTTTGATACCAACCGCCCTTCCGATTGAGCGCACGGAGTACGAGCAGATTGTTGATGTGTTCGCGGCTTACCTCACGAATGAGAGAGGGCTCGCCGCCTCGACGGTGGAAAGCCACAAGCTGCTCTCACGCCGATTTCTGCAGGAGGTCTGTCCGGCTGGCGCAGATGGGTTTGCAGCGCTCACCCCGGAGATCGTCATCGGTTATGTCGAGCGACATGCTCTTGATGGCTCCGCCGATTGTGTGCCGTCGATCCGTCGCTGGCGGCTTGCTGGCCTACCAACCTTCCTGCCACCACAGAAGGTTCAGGTGGTTCTCGATGCCTGCGATCGGACCACGGCAATGGGGCTTCGCGACTATGCGGTTTTGATGGCGCTGGCCAAGCTGGGCTTGCGCGCCAGCGAGGTTGCCGCGCTCAGTCTTGACGATATCGATTGGCAGTCGGGCAGTGTCCTCGTCCATGGCAAGGGACGGCGGCAAGCGATGATGCCGCTACGCCACGACGTCGGTGCAGCTATCGTCGCCTACATCCGGCATGGGCGGCCGGCTTCACCGTGTCGCCGGTTATTTCTGCGAATGCTTGCTCCGCACGTCGGCTTTGCCTCAGGCCGCGCCATCACGATGATCGCGAAGGAGGCCCTAGAGCGGGCGGGTATTCACGGCTATGCGCACCACGGCGCGCACCTCTTCCGCCACAGCCTTGCGACCGACCTGCTGCGGTCGGTGGGCCAGCTTTGCCGAGATCGGCCAGTTGCTTCGTCACCGGAGCATCGACAGCACAAGGATCTATGCCAAGCTCGACATCGAGAAGCTGCGCGAACTGAGCCTGCCCTGGCCGGGAGGTGTCCAATGAGCCGTCTTCGAACAGCGCTCGAGCGCTATGTGGGCATGCGCCAGGGATTGGGAATACAAGTATCATGGCCCCGCTCGACGGTTGTCGGATTTCGTCACCTTCATGGAGGCTCGCGGCGCCGAGACCGTCACCACGGCGCTGGCAATGAAGTGGGTGACGTTGATCGGCCGACAACCGAGTTGGTCCATCCGCCTAACCGATGTGCGCTGCTTCGCTCTGCACCTCGCTCATTTCGACCCCATAACGGAAGTGCCACCTCAAGACGCTGTGTCGCCGGCGCGGCGTGCAAAGCCCTACATCTATAACGATGCTGAGATCACGGCGCTTCTGGCGGCGGCACTGTCGCTGCCGCCGGCCAACGCCCTGCGTCGCTGGACATATCATTGTCTGTTCGGATTGATAGCGGTCGCCGGGCTACGCCATTCCGAAGCGCTCGACCTGCGCCGAGACGACGTCGATCTCGACCAAGGTATCCTCACCATTCGGGAGACGAAGTTCGGCAAGTCGCGGCTGGTCCCGCTCCATGCCACGACGGTCGCCGTGCTGTCGGACTATGCCGCGCGACGCGACGCGCATCTCGTCGCGCCTCGTAGCCCCTATTTCTTTGTCGCCGAGCAGGGCGGCAGATTGCTGCACCAATACGTGCACCGGGTGTTCTGGCAGCTGTCGCGACAGATCGGTCTGTGGCAGCGGGGGCAGAGCGATGGTCCGCGGATTCACGATCTTCGTCACCGTTTCGCAGTCCAGGCCCTGACCAATTGGTATCGTGCGGGCGAAGATGTCGAGCGGGAACTGCCGGTCCTCTCGACCTTTCTCGGCCACGCCAATGTTCGCGACACCTACTGGTATCTATCCGCCGCGCCGGAGCTAATGACCCATGCCGCGCGACTGCTGGATGAGCGGTGGGAGGTTCGCTCATGAGTGCCTCGAACGATCTGGCCGTGCTGATCGAGCGATGGTTCACCGATCGGCTCATGCGACATCGAGGCGTAAGCTCCAACACCATTGCCTGCTATCGCGACACCTTCCGGCTCCTGTTTGCATTCGCGCAGACACGCCTTGGCAGGTCTCCGTCGCAGTTGACACTTCGGGATTTGGACGCGCCTTTCATCGGCGCATTCCTGGAAGACATCGAGACACTGCGATCCGCCTCAGTGAGGACCCGGAACCTCCGCCTCACGGCCATTTGGTCTTTCTTTAGATATGCGTCGTTCGAGGAGCCGGCCCATAGCGCCCAGATTCAGCGCGTGCTCGCGATCCCGTGCAAGCGATGCGATAAGCGACAGCTTCAGTTTCTCACCAGGCCCGAGATTGAAGCGATCCTGGCCTGTCCGGATCGCAGCACATGGCTGGGACGGCGTGATCACACTCTGCTGTTGCTGGCCGCGCAAACGGGGTTGCGGGTCGGAGATCATCGATCTCGACCGGGACTCGGTGATGCTGGGGCACGGTGCCCACGTGCGATGCGTTGGCAAGGGCCGCAAGGAGCGAAGTACGCCGCTCCCCAAGGTTGCACAGCAAGCCCTTCGGGGCTGGCTCAACGAGCCCAGGAAACGGGGTGCAACGGCTCTCTTTCCGAACATGCACGGCGGCAGGCTGAGCGCCGACGGCGTGCAGGCGCTGCTGAACAAATATGTCGCCAAGGCTCGCGAACACTGCGTTACCCTCCGCTCGAAGCGGGTGTCGCCACATGTTTTGAGGCACAGCGCTGCAATGGAGCTGCTGCAGGCGGGCGTCGATTGTTCGGTCATCGCCCTATGGCTGGGCCATGAGGCGATGGAAACAACGCTGACCTATCCGGCAGCGCCGAGCATTGGGCGGTGATCGCTTGGCTGATCGAAACCTGCTTATGCCGCACGCGGCATAAGCAGGTCTGGACTAACCCGCTCCGCGATTGCGGAGCGGCAAGGAGGGTGTGTGCCGCCGGCGTGACCTGATCGCGTCGTCTGTCGCGCTGGTCATGTGTCCACAACAAGCTCCGACTGCGTCAGCATGGAGTGGCTGCTTGCAGCCCATTCCATCGGACAAAGGAGGAGTTTGTCATGACCCAACTTCGCCAACGCATGAGCGAGGACATGCAGGTGCGCAACTTCGCGCTCAACACCCAGCTGTCGTATCTGCAACAGGTGTCGCTGTTCGCCCGATACTTCTGTAAGTCACCGGACTTGCTCGGGCGCGAGGACATTCGGACCTATCAGGTCTATCTGGCCAACGAGAAGAAGCTGGCGCCCGGCTCGATCCACACCGCCATTGCGGCGCTGCGCTTTCTCTACACTGTGACACTTGAGAGGGACTGGGTGCCTGAAGAGGTCCTGCCGCTTCCCAAGAAGCCGCAGAGGCTGCCGATCGTCCTCAGTCCCGAGGAAGTTCAGCGTTTTCTCGGCTGTGTCCTCGACATCAAACATTACGCCATCCTGACTACCTGCTATGCCGCCGGCCTGCGCATCTCGGAAGCGGTACAGCTGAAGCCCACGAACATCGACAGCCAGAGAATGGTCATTCTCGTCGAGCAGGGCAAAGGCCAGAAGGACCGCTACGTGATGCTGTCGCCCAAGCTCCTGGAGATTCTGCGCAACTATTGGAAGGTGCGTCGGCCAGAGGCGTGGCTCTTCCCCGGCGATCGCGCCGGCCAACCGATCACCAGGGATGCGGTGGGACAAGCCTGTGCGAAGGCGCATGACCTTTCCGGATTGTCCAAACCGGTCACGCCACACGGCTTGCGGCACGCCTTTGCCGTCCATTTGCTGGAGGCCGGTGCCGACGTGCGCACCATTCAACTGCTGCTCGGTCACAGGAGCCTTGCGACCACCGCCCATTACCTGCGGATTGCCACCAACAAGGTCTGCGCCACGTCGAGCCCCTTCGGGCTTTTGCCGCGTCCGGCGCCCACCATGCCGCCGCCTGCCAAGCCGCAATACTTCTGAACGGTCACGGCAATGGCCCGCTCGGGGCCGGAAGTGGCGGATATCTTCCGCTACTACGGCGAAGCCTATCGCGCACAGCATGATGCGTCGCTGTCGGTCGCCCAGCGCCGTGTCATGACGGCGATTGAACTGTGCCGGACCGCCGCGCTCGGCGGGCACGTCGAAGCATGTGATCAATGCGGCCACAGGCGCATCGCCTTCAACAGCTGCCGCGACAGGCATTGTCCCCGCTGCCAATCTCTGGCCCGCGCGCAATGGCTGGAGGACCGTCGCGCCGAGCTTCTCGACACCCCGTACTTTCACGTCGTCTTCACGCTGCCGGAGCCCATTGCCGCGATTGTATCAGAACAAGGCACTCGCCTACGGCCTGCTCTTTCGCGCTACCGCGGAGACGTTGCGGACGATCGCCGCCGACCCCCGACATCTCGGCGCCGAGATCGGTTTCTTCGCCGTGCTGCACACCTGGGGGCAAAATTTGCTGCACCACCCCCACCTGCACTGCGTCGTGCCGGGTGGCGGGTTCTCGCTGGACCGCACGCGATGGATCGCCTGCAAGCCCGGCTTCTTCCTGCCGGTCCGCGTGCTCTCGCGCCTGTTCCGACGATTGTTTCTGCAGCACCTGGAGAAAGCCTTCGACGCCGGCCAGTTGAAGTTCTTCTCTGACTTGCAGGCCTTGAGCGAGCGCAATGCCTTCCAGCGCTATTTGGCGCCGCTACGAAAGGCCGAGTGGGTCATCTATGCCAAGCCGCCCTTCGCCGGACCCGAACAGGTCCTCGACTACGTCGGCCGCTATACGCACCGCGTCGCCATTTCCAACAATCGCCTCGTCGCCATCGAGGACGGCAAAGTCGCCTTTCGCTGGAAGGACTATCGGCACGGCAGTCGGCAGAAGGTCATGGCCGTCGCGGCCGATGAGTTCATTCGCCGCTTCTTGTTGCACGTCCTGCCCGAAGGCTTCCATCGCATCCGCTACTACGGCTTTCTCGGCAATCGCTATCGTGCGCAAAAGCTCGCCCACTGCCGCGACCTGCTCGGCATGCCGGTTCCCGAGCCCTCGGATAGCCGATCCGCAAAGGACTATCGCGACCGCTACGAGGACCTCACCGGGCATTCCCTCAGGCAATGCCCCGCCTGTCGTCAAGGCCAGATGATCATCATCGAAACATTCGACGGCGTCACCGGACGCCCGCAATACCAGGATACGTCATGAAACAGGGGCGTCGCCTTCGTTGTCATAGTAATCGCGCCGGCCGGCTCGGAAGCCAAACTGAGCCGGTCCTGCAAAAGTGTGCGCCGTCATCACCGGCAACCTCTCCCAGGCAGGGGCCGGCGCCGATCCTCACATGCCGGAACCGATATCTGTGCCGCTTTCGGCGTATGCCACGCCTTCAGTTGCCGCGGCCGCGACCGGATCCGCACCGTCATGCGATACCTGTTCATGGGTGCGGCCCTAATTGAAAACCCATAGCGGCCACCCTTGCCCGCGGCTTAGTCCAACACGTTTTTAGCTCACCGTCGCGATCCACCGCAGCGCGCTCTCGCCACCCGCCTTTCTGCGCGACGCCAAGCTAAAAACGCTCTGCATTATGCGTCGTGCGAGATTATGTGGCGGAGCCGCCCTGACCGCTTTCGGGCCGGCCAAACCCAGCTTGCCTCCGCCACATAATATTCAGATGGAGTTCAGCAGTTGCAGAACGGAGTCATTCGGTCGGAATCGCGCGCCGTGATCGCCGTTGACGCCGGCCTTCTCGAGTCCATTGCGCATCATCTCGACATCCGCTGCGGTATAGCGGTGGGTCGTGGCGACCTGTGCGTGCCCGAGCCAGGCTTGGATCGTCAAAAGGTCCACGCCAGACTGGAGAAGCTTCATGGCGAGGGAGTGCCGGAAGATGTGCGGCGATATGGGCTTGTCGGCCAAGGCTGGCCTGATAGGCACGGCCTCGGCCGCCGCACGCCGCACGATATGGGTCGCTCCGAAGCGAGTCAGGCGCTCGTTGCGGGCGCCGACGAATATCGGTCGCGGCTCGTGATGGGTGATCCCGCGCTCGCCCAACAAGGTCGTCAGCGCTCGCGCCAGGTCCTTAGGAATGGGCACGACGCGGTCTCTGCGCCCCTTGCCGCGCAGCAGCACTTGCGGGTGAGAGCGCTCCAACTGAAGGTCATTTGCGTTGACGCCGGTGGCTTCCGAGACCCGGGCGCCGGTCCGTGCCAGGAAGAGCAGAAAGGCTCGGTCGCGCCGACCACGAGGCGTCTTTGGATCGGGCGGCGCGATGAGGGTATCCACTTCGGCCTTGGTGAGATGGTGCGTTACCTCGATGTGTGCCCGTTTAATGGGAATCGACAGCACGCGTTGGGCGACACCGAAGGACGCCGGGTCGGCGGCAGCGACGTGGTGGAAAAAAGACCGGATCGCGGCCAAGCGGGCGTTGCGCGTCGCGACGCAATTGTTCCGCTTCTCCTCGAGTTGGTCGAGAAAAGCGAGAACGAGGTCTCGATCGAGATCTTCGAGCGCCAACGCCGCCGGCTTCTTATGCAACCGGTCGGCGGCAAAGAGGATCAGCATGCGCAAGGCGTCGCGATAGCTGGCCACGGTCGCGGGAGTCGCATTGCGCTGCTTCGTCAGGCGCCGGCGGAAATAGGACTCCAGGAGCGCGCCAGGAGCAGGTGTTCGCTCATGCTGCGCCTCCATCGAGGGCGGCACGCTCAGCCGCGATGGCGAGGAGCTCCGCCGAGCCCGTGAGGTAGTAGGCCGTGTCGCTGTAACTGGCGTGGCCGAGATATGTGGCGAGCAAAGGCAATAGCGCCTGAACGTCTGCGCGCTGTTGGTGCCAGAGGCTGAGGCGGGTCACGGCGAAACGATGCCTGAGATCGTGTGGCCTTAACGGCTTGCCGCCATCAAAGTCGGCGAGTTTACGGACCTCGGCAAAGCCGTTTTGCAGGCCGGTCGCCGAGAGGCGGTTGCCCCGGGAACTGAGGAAGAAGGCCTGATCCTTGGATATGGGGAAAGCGGCGTCGCGCTCACGGGCATAGCAACCAAGGGCACACTGGGTTGTCGTGTGAACTGGAACGAGACGATCCTTGCGGAACTTTATCTTCCGAACGAGGAGAACCCCGTTGGTGAGATCAACGTCGGAACGATCAAGCCCGACTACTTCGCCCGATCGCAGCCCTGAACTTGCCAACAATCCGATCAGCGTCGCCATCGTCCGCCCTCGCAGAGGGATGCTAGGCGAAATGCGGGCGCATGCGTCGATGAGTGACGTCAACTCAGCCTCGCTGAGAATACGCGGAGGCGGAATCGCTCTGGATCTGGGGAAAGCTCTGCGCTCCAAGCCGTCGGTCCGGGCGTCGTAGACGGCGAGATACTCGTAAAACCGGCGGAGCACGCCATGGCGAATTGCGCGGCTGTTGGCGGCGCCGCCGAACGAGAGGACGAAGTCCAGCGCCATCGTCCGGGTAGCGGGCGCATCGAGCTGAGCGCGCCCAACGTAGCGGACGAAAGCCCGCAACGTGCCGGCTTGCTTGCTGAAGGCGTAGCCGAGGGAGTGGCGCAGCTCGATGTACCGCTCGGCCTTCTCGCCGAGGAATCGGGCAAAGGCGGTCATGCGACGCCTCCCGGAAAGGGGAGTGCGACCTCGGCGAGCTGCGAGGTCGCGACCTTTACGTACAGCGCCGTTGTATTGATGCTCTGGTGCCCGAGAAGATCGGCGACCTCGTTGATCGGCCTTCGCTGCCTGACAAGCTGGGTGGCAAGGCTGTGGCGCAGAAGATGCGCACCTCCGACCCACCCGAGTTCAATCCCGCCATGCCGCAACCGCTTCCGTACGATCCTCGAAACAGGCGACGCGCACTTGAACGGTCCCAAGGGCGGCGTGAAGGACAGGAACAGATACGGACTATCCACCTTCGGTCGCGCGCGCAGGATGTAGTCGGCGAGCGCGGCGCCGGTCTCGTCGAGCAGCGGCGCCACGCGATCACGCTTGCCCTTGGTGCGCCGGACAAAAATCTCGCCAGCTCGCCAGTCGATATCCTGCAGCTGAATGGCGCGGAGCTCGCCGTTGCGAATGCCGGTGGTGGCGAGTAGCAGCAGGACGGCTCGATCGCGGATGTCGACCGGCGTCGTTGCGCCGATCGCATCGATTGCGCGCCGAACGTCGTCCCATGCAAGGCGCGGTGGCAAATGCGCCAAACGCCAATGAGGCGTCCTTGGGACGACGGCGGCGAGATCCTGGTCATGGTGGCCAGCCCAACACAAAAACCGAAGAAATGTTCGGATGTGAGAAGTCGCTGCCGTGCGGGTGCCGGAGGTCGCCGATAGGGACAGCCGATGCTCGACAGCAGCGAGCACGTGCTCGGCCGCCAACGCCTCGAGGTCTTGACCGGGATGATGATGGCGGAACCAATCCAGAAAGCGGCGGCCGCCCAGTAGAACGCCTTCGCGGGTCTTCGGCTCAAGTCCTCGCGCCTTGCGCAAATAGTCGGAAAATGAGGTCAGAAGCGGAGTATCCGGATCATCATCTACCCTGGGCAGCGGAAGCAATGAAGCGCTCCGGAGCCACTCGCCGTGCATGTCCCAGCGCCGATGCTGCCCCAATGCGTGGAGAATCTGTAGTAAACGTGCATAAATAGCTGTCGACGACATCTTGATGGATCGGCATCCGACCACAGCGCGTTGCGGCAAACTGGCTAAAGCGCGCGATCCGGCTCAAGTAAATCTTGGCGGACGCTCGCTTGTAACCAAGGGCGAAAAAATGCTCCGCGAGGCGATCCATCTCGCCACCGAGTGCACCGCTACGCAGGCGCTTGAGCACCCCACAATAGGAAAAATAGAACTCGAGCATTCTGCCCCTCCGGCGTTGTGGCACAGGGGAATCCCGCCCCATGAGAGAGGCATGAAATATTATGTGGCGGAGGCAAGCTGGGGTTTGGCCGGCCTTGCCGGGCGTCAGGGCGGCTCCGCCACATAATCTCGCCCGACGCATAAGAACGGATCGGCCCCCATTGTCTCTCGCACCAGCGCCGCCAATCCCTCCGCACCCTTGCGGAAGTCGACGGGCTTCGTCGCCACCATGACCTTGACCGCACCCGTCGGCCCGATCACGACGTCGCCTTCAGCGCGCGGATCACTGCGGCCACCGTCTTGGTATCGGCGCCCCGGCCGACGCGAATCGCGATGCCGTCGATCTCAAGCTCGATCATGCCGGCATCTCGGGTGGCTTGATCCGCTGCTTCGGTGAACGGCTGGCTACAGGTTCCGCCGCCGCCAAAACCGCCGGCACAAAGGCAAGAGAATCTTGCTGCACCGAAGCGGCCTGTTTGCGCGCTTCGCGGCGCCAGGCGAAGACCTGCTGCGGCATCCGACCATCCTACGCCCCACGGCGTCATTCTTCTGCTCGACAAAGGCCTGGTCATTCTTGCGGTAGGGGCGGCAGCGCGTGAAGACGACGTTGGCGGCGTCGCAGTAGGCCTTCAGCTTCTCGTTCATGAAAGCGGTGTCGTTGTCCGTATCCAGGCCGAGAAGCGCGAAGGGCAGTTGCTTGCGCAATTCTGTGGCACCGTGCTCAACAGCGTCTGTTCGCGAACCAGCAGCGGCGCACATTCCGTCCAGCCGGTCGCAATGTCGGTGAGCACGAGGGTTTTGGATGAAGCTGCCGCGAGCCGAAGGGCCGCTATGAGCTACGAGGTCCGCCTCAACGAAGCCTGGCGCTGGATCGTCCCAATCCGCCGACGTTCTAATGGGAATGCTCCGTCGCAGGGCGTGCGCCGCGGGCCGTCGTCGAGGACGTCCCAAGCCTTCTCGGATCGGTCCCAGCGTCCTGTCGAACGTGGCCGCGCTCACCGCCAGCAATTTGCCCGGATTTCGGGCGCCAGGTTGAAATGACCGTGCCGTTCCATCGCCTTGAGAAGGACGGGCAGCAACGCCTTCAGCCGCTTGCCGCAGACGCGGTCCGACGCCTCCCAGAGCAATATGAGCGCATTGCGTTCCGCTTCATCATAAATCCGCGGCCGCGCTCGCCTGCCTACAACCGGCCCCTCACGGGTCGTATCAGCCGCATCGCATGCATGCGGTGAAAGCCGGTGATGACGACGAACTCATCCAAAATTCTCGCCTTCTCCGCTCGCGTCGAAGCAAAATAGCGCTCTGAAACCGCCGTCGTCAGTTCTTTCCGTGTCGCCAGGCTCAGCCGTCCCATCGTCGCCCCTGCTCATACCCCTCGGTAGGAGCAACTTATGTGAGGCAGGTTGAACATTCAGGAACATTTTCGACGAGGCAATGCGCGCTCTCACTTTGATTGCCGCGCCGCAGACATCGTCGTGATGGCCTATGACACGTGTTTAACGACGTCGTTTGCGACGTGTCTTGTGCGAGGTTTGCGATTCTTGTGCTGAACGACTGCCGATCGAGCGGTTCCGACGCACGGAAGCCAGGGCGCTGCGGCCGCTGGATGGGCGTGCACCATTCCGGCAGGTCCGGGATCTGACCCGGCGGGTTCAATCCGATTGCTGCATCGAGCTCGACACGAATGCCTACAGTGTGCCCTGGCACCTGCTCGGCGAGCTGGTCCGGGTGGTCGTCTGTGGCGGCCGCATCAGCATTCAGCACGAGGGAAAGGAGGTTGCCGTCCATCCAGAGAGCGCCGGGCGCCGGCAGAGGCTGAACGAACCGGCTCACTTCGCCGGGATCTCCAGGGTTCCGGCGCTGGCGCAGCCGGCCGCACTGCCGTCCGGTCCGCCGGATCCGGCGCTTTTGCGTCCGCTGAGGGAATATGAACTTCTGGTCGGGGGAGGCTGGTGATGGTCGACCACGATGCGCTGATCGAGATGCTGACACGGCTCAAGCTAACGGCGATCCGTACCAGCTCGACAATCTTCTGGACGAAGTGGCGCGGCGGGAACTCACCGTGCGGGAAGCCGTGGCCTTCCTTTGCGAGCGCGAGGTCGCTCGCAAGGAGGAGCGCCGGATCGAGATGGCCAGCAAGATCGCCCTTTCCCACCGTGCGCGATCTTAGCGGCTTCGACTTCTCAGCCCAGCCCTCGCTCGATCCCGGGCAGATTCGTGATCTGGCGGTCTGTCGCTGGATCGCGCACGGCGACACGCTGCTGCTGCTCGGCCCACCCGGTGTGGGCAAGACGCATCTGGCCATTGCGCTAGGCCGCGAAGCCATCCGCGAAGGATACTCGGTGCTGTTCGTCGCCGCCCAGGCCTTGGTTGCCGCCCTCGCCAAGGCGCATCAGGAGGGCCGCTTCGAAGAGCGCCTGGCGTTCTATGCAAAGCCCAAGCTGCTGATCGTCGACGAACTCGGGTATTTGCCGTTCGACCCCAACGCGGCGCACCTGTTCTTCCAGCTCGTCTCCAGACGTTACGAGCGCGGCAGTCGGCTCATCACCTCGAACCGGTCCGTCGGCGAATGGGGCGAGGTGTTCGGCGATCCGGTCGTGGCCACAGCCATCCTCGACCGGTTGCTCCATCACAGCCATGTCATCACGATCCGCGGCGACAGCTACCGCCTGCGCGAGAAGCGCCGTGCCGGTATCTTCAACTCAGCCAACCTCAACATGGAGAAGGCTCATGACGCACGATAGCCGACAGATTTGTGCCCCGGCTTGCCGGCACCCGGGAGCCCACAGGTACCTCCCGCGCTCCGCTCCGCCAGCCGCGCGGAGGCGCTCCGCTACGCGGGTCCCTCCTGTGGACTCCGGGACCGAGCCACAGTCCATCAACCAAGCGGGGGCAGTTTTAAGTGTCGCCGAGGGGCGCATTGCCTCAAGCAAAATGTTACCAATAGTGTCGCTGTTCCGGATGGGATGGTCAGGTGTTGTCATCCCGATTCGGAGGATGGATGGCAAGGCGGATCAGCATGGCGACACGGTCGGAATTGGTGGAAGCAATTGTCGAGCGGTATCGATCGGGGAGCCGAAGCGATAAGCGCCTCATCCTCGATGAGTTCGTCGCGGTGACCGGTTATCATCGCAAGCATGCGACCGAGTGCTCCGTCAACGCGTCGAAGATACCTGGCAACAAGAGGCACAGCCTTCGCTACGGCGGCGATGTTCGCGAAGCGCTCGTGGTGTTTGTGGGAGGCATCGGAGCGGCTGTGTTCCAAACGGCTGCGGCCGTTGATACC
>NZ_SRUS01000190.1:0-381 GCF_004794715.1 Mesorhizobium sp. M8A.F.Ca.ET.207.01.1.1
GGTATGATTTTCCACCAGGAACCTCATCACCGCCCAATACTATTCTTTGTTCTTTTTGAAAATTTGGTTGATGAAAGAGATCTAAAATTTCTTTGATTTGCCTTTGTCTAATCTCTAATGCTTTTTGATTAGAAAAAAAATCAATTGTTTCATCGCTATAATCGCTTACGATATTTTCGTGTAAGTTTGAATTTTCATTTTTTAATAACAATAACCAAGCTTTTGAATGAGAAGGTAAATCAAATTCTGGAACAACCATTATATTTAACTTATTACTATAATGAATAAGGTTCTTTAACTCTTGTTGACTTAAATAATTTTGTGAAGCTATATTTTCGTGTTTAAAAAATTGAGATTCAATTGCATAGTTTTCATTATCAG
>NZ_SRUS01000191.1:0-381 GCF_004794715.1 Mesorhizobium sp. M8A.F.Ca.ET.207.01.1.1
TTTTGTTGCCACGGTTTGCCGGCACCGGGCGGGATGTCCAGCGTCAAGCCGTCCTGCCCTCTTGCGACAACAGAAAAACCGTGGAAGCGGTCAAACAGCTATCGCTAAATTAACCAAGTTGCCATAATGAGTTTGGGTGGGCGGCTGATCATGATTCGAACATAAGCGCCGCGCGCTTGATGGGACTTTACTTCATGCTGATGGCCTATCGAGGCTTAAGCCGACCCTGCCTCAACAAAAATTTTCGCATTCCGATCAAGGCCCTGCACCGTCTTTTTGTCCTGGGTGCGTTGTTGGCGACTACCGGTTGCCAATACTTCAACTTCGGTCAGTCGAGCTCATTCAGCGTGTCGCAAACCGGCAATGCCGCCTTGATCGACT
>NZ_SRUS01000192.1:0-380 GCF_004794715.1 Mesorhizobium sp. M8A.F.Ca.ET.207.01.1.1
CCGCCTCGCCCTCGGCCCAACGGCCGTGGTGATGCACCAGCGCCCGCTTGAACTCGCGCAGGGCAGTGGCCAGCGGCGGCGGCAACGACGCCTTGGTGATCTCGCGGGCACGGTCGAAGGCTCGCCGTTGCGCGAGGCGTACCTGGGTACGCTGCACCTTCAGCTCGAACTCGCCGGCGGCGGTGATGCGGAAGATCCGCTTGCCGTCCACCTCCTCGGCCTCGATCCAGCCGGCCTGCTCGAAGCTGGCCAGCAGCGGGTACATGGTGCCGGCGCTGGGCGTATAGGCCTGCATGAACTGGTTGCTGATCAGCTGCATCAGCTCGTAGCCATGGCGTGGCTGCTCGCCGATCAGGGCCAGCACCAGCAGGCGCAGGTCG
>NZ_SRUS01000193.1:0-380 GCF_004794715.1 Mesorhizobium sp. M8A.F.Ca.ET.207.01.1.1
GGAAGCGCCAAGGCGGCCGTCACCGCCTACCTGAGCGGGCTTGGCCAGCGCCTGCGTCCGGCCGGCGTCAACGTACTGGTGATCAAGCCTGGCTTCGTCGATACACCCATGACCGCCGCCTTCAAGAAGGGGGCACTTTGGGCAACGCCGGACAAGGTCGCCGCCGGGATCCTCAGGGCCATCGGCAAGCGTAGGGCCGTGGCGTACCTGCCGGGTTTCTGGTGGGCGATCATGATGATCATCAAGAACATTCCCGAGTTCGTTTTCCGCAGGATCAAGCTCTGACATGGCAGACAAGAACGACAAGATCGGCCTGACCGGCGCCGCAGGCCTGGTGGGGCAGAACCTCATCGTCGAGATGAAGCAGCAGGGCTACACCC
>NZ_SRUS01000194.1:0-379 GCF_004794715.1 Mesorhizobium sp. M8A.F.Ca.ET.207.01.1.1
ATCAAGTCGGGATGAAGGCGACAAGATTTTTCAAATTCCTTACGACAACCCAGATGCACAGATACTTCGATGTCTGTTTGATGCATAGGCCTCTAAAGATTTGCATGTGACGGTCGTTATTCCGACTAGCGCGATTCGCTCGATGCAATAGCTGCTACTCCCCACATAGCATAATCGCTGGACGCGATATTGCGTCCATCACACAGGGCAACTTCTCCAAGCCATGTCGTTATCGTTTCGCAGTATTTTCGCATCCATCCTGCATTCAAAATGGGCGATGTATCCGTTAATCGCATTTGCCCCGATGTACATGCGTCCGCTTGGATTTGTCGGTGAGAATAGACCACTGTACGCGAGATTGAAGGGCCTATGGGGCGCC
>NZ_SRUS01000195.1:0-379 GCF_004794715.1 Mesorhizobium sp. M8A.F.Ca.ET.207.01.1.1
TGTCAGGACGGTCGCGGCGAAATTCGACAAATATCTCAGGAGCGGAACCGCCAGGCACTCGGTCGCGGTCTGAGCGATACGCGGCGCCGCGGATCAGAAGTGCTCGCCAACCCTGAAGGGGCCGACACGGGTGCCGGCCGCGATCAGGTAAGCGGTCGACCAGCCGATCAGCAGAAACCCGTTCACGCCTTCCACGGCCGCCAGGACGCGCCAACCGTGAGCGGGCACCACGTCGCCATAGCCGACAGTGGAGAAGGTGATGGTGGAGAAGTAGAGCGCGGTCTCGAAGTCGGGCAGGATTTCAAGCTGGCGATAGACGCCGGCCCAAAGCCATACTTCAGTCGTCATGATTGCAAAGAGGCCCATTACGACGGTGATC
>NZ_SRUS01000196.1:0-379 GCF_004794715.1 Mesorhizobium sp. M8A.F.Ca.ET.207.01.1.1
GGCGGATCGATACCACCGCGCAGGCCGACGCCCTGGCTGCAAGGCTGCAGGCATGGGAAACGCGATACGGCCGACGGGTCGATGGCGAACTGTGCCTGGCCGACGGCGCCGCCGTGAACTGGCGGGAATACGCGGGGCGCAGTCGCGAGGTACTGGTCAAGCGCCCGGCCGGCGCCGCGCTGGAACTGCGAGAGTCCGTATTCGCCGCTGCCGGGGTGAGCGCATGAACGCCGTCGCGCAGCCGACTGCCCGGCCGGCCGCCGCCGTGGACTGCGCGCGCCTGGGGCGCCTCGCCGTTGCCAGCCTGCATGCAGAACTGGCCCTGGCACCGAAACCGGGACTGGTCACGCCGTTCGACCGCGGCAGCCATCACGACATG
>NZ_SRUS01000197.1:0-379 GCF_004794715.1 Mesorhizobium sp. M8A.F.Ca.ET.207.01.1.1
CGCTCACGCCCCCGCAACCGGACCCACCCCGCCTTCGACAGTTTCCTGCGATCTGTCGGAATGGCATGGGGTCAGATCCGTTTTCCGCAGGAAAACGGATCTGACCCCGGTTCCATTTCGATATCTGACAGATGTGTCGACCAACGTCGACACCCACCAACAGCCGCGCGGAAACTGTCAAAGGCGGGGCGGTGTGGGTTGGCAGGACACGCCGTGAACCCATCCATGGGGGCTCGATGGCGCCATCCATGGCGCCAACGGTCCTGCCAGCCCACACCGCCCCACCGTTGACAGTTTCCCGGTGACGGTTGGATTGATCCTGGGTAAGGACATGGCGAACCGCATGGGGTCAGATCCGTTTTCCAACGGAAAACGGATC
>NZ_SRUS01000198.1:0-378 GCF_004794715.1 Mesorhizobium sp. M8A.F.Ca.ET.207.01.1.1
GCCGAACATCAGGCCCTGGTCGCCCGCGCCCATTTCTTCCGGCTTCTTGCGGTCCACGCCCTGGGCGATGTGCGGCGACTGCTTGCCGATCAGGTTCAGCACGCCGCAGGTGGCGCCGTCGAAGCCGACGTCGGAGCTGTCATAGCCGATGTCCGTGATGACCTTGCGGGTCAGCGCTTCCAGGTCGATCCAGGCGCTGGTGGTGATTTCGCCGGCCACGATGGCAACGCCGGTCTTGACCATGGTCTCGCAGGCCACGCGGGCGCGCTGGTCCTGGGTCAGGATCGCGTCCAGCACCGCATCGGAAATCTGGTCGGCAACCTTGTCCGGATGGCCTTCGGAGACCGACTCGGAGGTGAAGAGATAGCTGGACATCAG
>NZ_SRUS01000199.1:0-378 GCF_004794715.1 Mesorhizobium sp. M8A.F.Ca.ET.207.01.1.1
CGGCGGAGGCGTGGAATGTTCCGCTCGCCTATCGGGACATCGAACAGGTGGTGGCCGACCCGCAGGTGCAGGTCGTGCACGTCTGCACGCCGAACCACCTGCACCGTGCCATGGCCCAGGCCGCACTGGAGGCCGGCAAGCACGTGATCTGCGAGAAGCCGCTGGCGACCACGCTGGAGGATGCGCGGGAGCTGGCCGCGTTGGCGGCCTCGACCGGATTGGTTGCCACGGTGCCGTTCGTCTACCGCTACCACCCGGTGGTGCGTGAGGCCCGCGCGCGCATCGCGCAGGGTGAGCTGGGGCCGTTGCACCTGATCCATGGCAGCTACCTGCAGGATTGGCTGCTGGACCCGGCCAGCAACAACTGGCGCGTGGACC
>NZ_SRUS01000019.1:0-44346 GCF_004794715.1 Mesorhizobium sp. M8A.F.Ca.ET.207.01.1.1
GCTCTCCCGCGGCTGTAACCTCAGGTGGTACGGGCGACTTCGCCAAGCCAAGGTCCGGGCGGCCGCCCGGACCTTGGCTCAATCGCTTCAATCCCACGAAATCTCTCTCGTGTAGATACAAGGTGGCCGCGAAGCGGTCGGAGAGGGGGCTACGACGCTGGTGGCTTTTTCTGAATGTAAAAGGCCGCACCAGCCCCCGCTCAGTCTCGGCTTCGCCGAGCCACCTCCCCCACGTTCGTGGGGCGAGGAACCCAGGTTCTGTTAGGTCCTCAATTGAACCACAGCGCGAACGTCAGAAACCCGCCGCCGCCGAATTCGCGCTGGATCAGGTCGAAATCCTCGCTGGTCAGGATCTTGCCGGCCTCCAGATAGGGTGCGATGCCGGGGCCGGTGATCGACAGTACGAGGTCGAAGGGCTTCGGCTCGTCGAAGAAGCGCTTCATGTTGATGCCCTTGCCGGTGATGCGGAAATGCGGCAGCAGCGCCCGGCCTTCAAGCAAGTCCTCGGCCATGGTCAAGGTGGCGAGCCAGGCCTGGACCTGCTCCTCGCCGACTTCGAGGCCGGTGAGCTGGTTTTCGCCCTTCTGCTGCGGGCCCGGCAGCCATTCGCGGTCATTGTCGGTCTCGGCGCGGATCGCTTTCCAGTCCTCGCGCGACAGCCGGATCATTTCGAGCAGCTCCTGGCGCGCCGCCTTGCGGCGCTCCGGCTCGATCACCGGCCAGTTGATCATGTGCACCATCGAGATGAAATCGGCGATGCGCCATTCCGAGGAGAACATGTTGCCGCCCATCTCGCTGGGCGGCGGCACCAGGATGTCCTGCAATGGCAGCTTGGCGCGCGGGAACAGCATGTGGAACGAGCCGTCGAACGTGCCCCTGAAATCATGCGCCAGCCAGAAATCGGCCTGCGCCATCAGGAACTCGGCATAGCCCTGCAGCCAGTAGCCGTCGGCGCGGTCGAAGCGAAAGGTGAGCGCCGGTGCGGCGCCGTCTGGCGCCATGCCGCCGTGCGACAGCGCCGCCATGATCGCCGCCATGCTTTCATCCGGTGCGATCGTGCCGTCCTCGTTGAGGTCGATGCCGACATGGGTGAGGTCGATGACCATGCCGATATCGGCGTCGGCCGGCACCGAACCCAGCGTAGCCGCGGACTTTGCCAGCCGGTCGCGGAAGGCGACCAGGATGGAGCGGAACTCTTCGTAGGTCAGCGGCTCGGGGTTGGGGTTTGTCGGCACCGGCAGCTGCATCAGCGGCAGCATGAAGGATTGCGGGCTCTCGAAGCCATGGCGGTGCAGGCCGCTCGCCAGCAATTCCAGTGCGGTGAAGAACTCGCCGGCGCCGGCGGCATAGGCCGAAGCCGGATCTTTCGGCGCAGCCGCTTCCAGTGTCGACAGGGCGCCGTCGCGCGCGGCCACGGTCTTGGCTTCGAACAATGCGGTTGCCGCTTCGGGCATGGCGGCGTTAGCCGAACACAACGGCACAAGCAGAATAAAGGCTGAGGCCAGCAGGCTCGCAACTCGTTTCATGTTCCCCCTCCAGGTGCGTTTCGCGCCGGCGACCATACACGAATTTGCCGTCCGCCGTCTGCCGGTCTCGGCGCATGATTGTCGCCGGATGGCTTCAACTCGCCGGACGGACGGTCTACACAGGGCAAGCAAATTGGGCGTCGCGTGTCAAACTATCCGCTTTCCTACAAACTGTCCTGGCTGCCACGATTCCTGAAGCCGTCGCTTGGCGGCGACGCCAACGGGTTTGCCCCGGCGGCGGGGACGCTGATGGACCCGTCGCCGAAGCAGATGGTGCGGCTTGCCTTCGTCGGCGACATCTCGGCCGTGGCCAACCGCAGCGCGCCGGCGTGCGATCCGGCGATCAAGGCGCTGCTCGGCACTGCCGACCTGGTGATCGGCAATTGCGAAAGCCCGATCGTGGACAAGCCAAGTGCCGTGCTGGGGACCAAGCTCGGCACGCATCATGCGATGAGCGAACGCTTTCTGGTGGAAGCATTGGCGGCGGTCGGGATCGAGTGCGAAAAACTCGTGCTGTCGCTGGCCAACAATCATGTGTTCGACCAGGGTGTCGCCGGTTTCGACGCGACGGCGGCCACGTTGAGGCTGCTCGATATCCGCACCATCGGCCTGGCCGCCACTGGCCCGGTCGAACGCTTCGCGGTCGGGCCGATCGCTCTCGGCTTCGCCGCTTTCACGCTCTGGCGCAACGCCGACGAAAGCCTGTTTGCCGGCCGCGTCTTGATGGAAGGCGATCCGGCGCGCTGGCCGCGCGAGGCGAGCGCGGGGATCGATCTCCTCTGTGCGGTGCCGCACTGGGACTGGGAATTCCGGCATTTTCCGCGTGCCGGAACGCGGGCGCTGGCGCGGCGGCTGGCCGGGCACGGCGTCGGGCTGATCGCCGGCCATCATGCCCATGTCGTGCAGCCGGTGCAGCGGATCGGCGAGGCGATCGTCGCCTATGGGCTCGGCGACTTCCTCGGCACCGCTTTTGCCCGCCAGCCATGGCCAGGGCGTATCGGCGGGATTTTCATCGTCGACGTCAGTGCTGAAGCGCAGACGCGCGGCAGGGTCGCCGCCTATCGGCTGCTTCCATTCATGCGGCTACGCGTGGGCGACCATGAGCGGCTGGTGTCGGTGGACGGATTGGAAGGTGGAATGCGGCAAAAGGTCGAGCGTCGGCTGAGGGCGATCTTCCCTTCTCCCTCAAGGTGAGAAGGGATCACCGCTCTATCCGGCTGGCGTCGTTCCTGCAAAAGCAGCTATCATAATGGCGCAAAGCGGGCTTCGGCAGCGGGGGATGGCGATGGGAACAGCGGATTTCATGCCGGGCGCGGCAGCTATCGCGGCCATCAAGAAGGACATCGAGACATACGAAGCGACAAGGGCCTCGGTCGCCCGCAGGGTCAAGTGGCGCGTCCCATTGTTCGTTGGCCTGGCGGTCGTTTTCGTCGCGCTCATTGCCTGGCTGTTCAACAAGGTCGCCGATCCCCACGAGCAATGGTTCTCGACGCCGCATGTATTTCTCTATGTCATCGGCTTCGCCGCTTCGGTCCTGCTCTATTTCCAGGCCATGAAACCGGCGACGCGGCTGCAGCAATCGTTCCGCGACACGCTGCTGCCCATCATCTTCGGTTTCATCCGCGATGTGCACTACCAGCATGGCGGAAGGCCGAACTCCTTCGACCGGCTGCCGCGCGAGACGGTCGGGCCTTTCAACCGGCAGTCCTTCGACGATGTCGTTTCCGGACGCTACGAAGAGTTTCCGTTCGAGCTTTACGAGACGGAATTGCGAGAAGGGAACGGCAAGGGTTCGTCGACTGCATTCAAGGGTGTCATCGTCGCCTTCGAGGCCGTCGAGCCGTTCCCTGGAATCCTGGTGGCGACGCGGCGAACCAATGCGGTCGTCGGCTTTTTCCGTGGGGTGTTTGGGTCCAAGCTGCAGGACCTGTCGTCGGGCGAGCCTTTTCTCGACGCAGCCTATGAATTCCGCACCGACAATGTCGAGGCGGCGCGGCCGCTGGTGACCGGGCGGCTGGCGCAGGCGCTGAAATGGCTCGGCGAAACCTGGCCGGACGAGCCGGCGCGTGTCGCGCTCAATGGCGGCGACGGTTTTCTGTTGTTGCCGCAAGCGAAAAACTTCTTCGAACTGCCCGCCATTTCGGTGCCGCTGGATTACCAGACCCATGTCGCGCCGATGATCTCCGACATGGGCGCCATGCTGGCGACGGCGGCCTTGGTGAGGAAGATCGGTGTGAGGGACGGGGCGATCTGATCGGCCGAAGCAGGCTCAGCAGTCGAAGCCGTATTTGCCGCGCATATAGTCCGCCTCTTCCTTGGACATTCTCTTGAACATCACACAGACGGTGAAGCTGCCGACCTGATGGCCGTCCCTGGTGTATCCCCAGTCGGAAATGTCGTCGCGCGTGAATTCTATATTCTGACCGAGCACGACGTTGTGCACTTCTTCCGGTTCGTTCGCCAATATGCCGACAAATCCGGTCTCCATGCGGCGAAACGGTATGACCCAGAAGTGTTCGGTGACATTGCCGTCACGCACTTTGACCTTCAGTTTGAACCTGTCGGTGCCGGACGGAGGTGTTTCGGACAAGGCCAGGAATTCATCCAGGCCGGCGAGGGCTCGCGCGGTCGCCGACGCCATGTCGGGATCATCAGGAGCAAAGATGATCGTGCTGTCGTCACCCGGATCGGCGCCTTGCGCGCCAGCCAGGCCCGGCAAAATCGCCAGCATCAGGGATAGCGTGGTCCGGACGGCGATTTTCATGGAAGTCCCCCCTTATCACAAGCGCGACACCATCCCGCATTCGCTTCGAGTTTGCAACCTGAGCGCGAAATTGCTCTCCGCCGAATGGGAGGCTCGAGCCGGCCCCGCGACATAAAATGTGTACCGATGAAAAATCGAAGTCCTGTTTCGTGATGCGGCCGGGAAGGGATTGCGGCGGCCGCGTGATCGCCGGCGGCGCGAGCCACAATCCGTCAAACGACTCTTTTCGTGCGGAGAAGAGGCTTCCATCTGGGCGGGAAAGCTGTCGGCATCGGAGGGCTTGGAGGCTATTGTGTCGGAATTAAGCCAATGATTTCCTTTGCGAAAATTCATTCAACGTGATTTGCCGATGGCGCGCTTTCCGCTCCAGTCTCGGGCCGTTCGGTGCTGCCTCTCCCAAGCGGTGCCGGAAAACCGAAACAGCACGGAGTGCTATCCATGAAGAAGACCCTCGCAACCACCGCCGCTCTGCTCGCCTTTCTTGGCACGGCCTATGCCGCGACCGTTCAGGGCACTATCCAGGCGGTCGATCCGACAACCAAGTCGGTCACCCTCGACGACGGCAAGATCTACCAGCTGTCGCCCGATGCGTCGGTCGGGAAATTGAAGGTCGGCGCCAAGGTGGCGGTGACCGTCGACGACAAGACCGGCATGGTGACGTCGATCAAGAAGGCTTCATAGAGACTCCTGATCGGACTTTTGAGACCCTGCTCCAATCTGGCCGGTTCCTTCGGGGATCGGCCATTTTCATGACCTTGGACACGCACCGCCGGGCGTCGACGGTGGCGAAACGCCGTTCCGGCAGCGCTGCTATGGTTTTTGCCCAGAGGCCGCGCTATTCCTTGGCTGCGGGGGATCTGCATGGCCGAGGAACAAAAGGGATTTCGCCTGTCGCGGCGGCTGCTTCTGGGCGCGGCTGTCCTTGGCGGCGCCGTCCTGTGGGGCGGCACCACCGTGGCGCGGCTGGCGCGAGGCCCGTCAGGGCCGAAGAACACCGGACGCATCGCCGATATCGACGGCATCGCGCTGCCGCTGAAGCCGATCGACAACGCGCCGGCCTTCGATCCGTCGCTGCCCTGGCTGGCAAAAGGCGGCGACATAAACGATGCCAGCGGCCTGTCGAGGACGCCGGTCTATGGCGTGGTCGAGGTCAGCGAGGAAGAGCATATCGCCAAGGCGCTGGCCTTCGCGCGCGCCAACGGGCTGAAAGTGTCGCTGGCGGCCATCCGCCATTCGATGGGCGGGCATGCCTTCGACGACAATGCGCTGGTTCTCGACCTCAGACCGTTCAACAAGTTCACGGTGGACGCCGCGGCCAGGACAATGACCTTGCAGCCGGGCGCGCGCTGGCACGACATCCAGACCATGCTGCATCCGCGCTTCGCGGTGAAGGCGATGCAGTCGACCGATATTTTTTCGGTCGGCGGTTCGCTGTCGGTGAACGCGCACGGCATGGACCATCAGGCGGGCTCGGTGGCCGGCTCGATCCGCTCGATGCGGGTGATGCTGGCCGACGGGTCGGTGACCACCTGCTCGCCAGCCGACAACAGCGAGCTGTTCCGCCATGTTGTCGGCGGCTACGGCCTGTTCGGCGTGGTGCTGGAGGCGACGCTCGATATCGTCGACAATGCCGTCTACCGCACCTCGCGCGAGATCATCAAATCCGACGACTTTCCGAAATTCTTCGCCGAGGTGCTGGAGCCGAACAAGAACATCGGCCTGTTTTACGGCCATCTGTCGACGGCGCCGGGCAATTTCCTCGAGGACATGATCGTCTACCGCTACGACAAGGTGGCGGAGCAGCCGCCGGCGGACCAGCCGGCGCTCGGTGAACCCGATGGCGTCGGCCTGAAGCGGGTGATCATGAACATGGCCAAGTGGGGCAGCGCGTTCCAGGAACTGAAATGGTTCACCGAAAAGACGCTGGAGCCGAAATTCGAGAGCTGCACGGTGCCGCGCAGCTCGGCGCTTGCCCAGGGCGAGGCCTGTCTCGTCACCCGCAACAACCCGATGCACGATTCGGTGCCGTATCTGTTCAACGACCTCATGAACGAGACCGACATACTGCACGAATATTTTATTCCTCGCGCCGCCTATGTCGAGTTCATCGCGGAAGCGCGCGAAATCCTGCGCAACCAGGATCTGCCTGTCCTCAACGCCTCGGTGCGCGTCGTCCACAAGGAGGATCTGGCGCTGACCTACGCGCCGGAGCCGGCCTATTCGCTGGTGCTCTATATCAACCAGCCGGCCGATGCCGATGGCAATGCCAGGATGCGGGCGCTGACGCGGGCGTTGATCGACGTGACGATCAAGCATGGCGGTCGGTTCTTCCTGCCCTACCAGCTGCACTATACGGGCAAGGAGCTGCTGGCGTCCTATCCCGAACTGCCCGCCTTCCTGGCGGCAAAGCGGCGCTATGACCCGACGGAAATGTTTTCCTCGACCTTCTACCGTGCCATCAAGGCGCTGAGCGGGGTGGTATAAGAAGCAGTTCCAGGAAAAGTGTGAAGCGGTTTTCCGTCCGGAACTGCTCAGGAATAGAGCAGGAGAACAATCAATGCGCATGGTATCGGCGGCAGCCCTCACTCTTATCGCGCTGTGCGCTGGATCCGCCGGAGCCGAGGACCTCAAGGCCTTCAAGGTGACGATCGACGGCAAGGCGATTGATATCGACGCCGGCGAGAGCACCCATGTGACGCTGCCGGACGGCAGACAGGTCGAAGTGAAGCTCGACAAGAACGATTTCGCCACCTTTTCCGGCGGCAGTTTCTCCTTCAACCATCCGAGCGGCATTTCGGTGACTAAGAGCGATCTCGGCGAGAACATCACGCAATATCTGATGGCCTCGGCGCTGGGCACGATCGTCGTGGTGCAGGAATACGGCGAGATGAACCCGGTGTCGCTCAACCAGCTGATGCTGCAGGAGATGACCAAGGAATCGGTGCAGGCAGGTGCCGCGCTGACGCAGCAGCCGACGACGCGCAAGCTCGCCGACGGCAAGGAATTGACCGGCATCACCGCCGAGGTGAAGACCCGCACCGACACCGCTTATTTCGAAATCGTCGGCTACGGTCGCGCCGATCAGGGGCTTTTGTTCATCACGCGCGTTGCCGGCGAGGATGCGGCGACCGAGAAGCCGCTGATCGACAAGTTCTGGCAGAGCCTGAAGCTGAAGATGTAGGCTGTGCCTAGAGCTTGCTCGGCACCAGGCCGGCCAGCCAGTTCACCGAGCGCTTTGCCGCGTCGGCGGTTGCCGAGGCGGCGCGGCCGAGATCGGTCTTGACCACGGCGTAGCCGTTCTTCGTGCGATAGAGGACGCCGGTTCCGCCATCCACCACCTGTTCATATGCGACGGGCCGGGCAGCGGCCGCGTCCAAGGCCGTCGTCGGCGATCTGACGGGCACGCTCGGCCGATGGCTGAGCTCCGGCGGCAGCGGGCTCTCCGTTCTGACGATCTTGCTGGCGGGCTTCAGTTCCGGGCCTGACGCGATCGCGGCCAGGTGCGATGAGGACGCCGAACCCTTGGTGCGGCAGATGCCGGACACCAGCGGATAATTGAAATTGCGCTCGTGCAGGATCTGGCTTTTCATCGCGGCTTCGCAATCGGCGATGGTCGACCACTTGGCCGGCGTCTCGCCGATATATTCGCACAGCTTGGCGTCGCAGTCGCAGCCGACGATGGTCATGGCGACAAGGGCGGTCTTGATCACGGTCTCGTCCCTTCGAGATGCCCCCCGGCAGCCCATTCAGGTGCGTGCCGCGTTCCAGGCGACATGCAATTCTCCATTGCGCGCGAACAAGGCGGGATTTTGGCTTCGACCGTGGAATGTGCGTGGCGGCGCGTGCCTACCCGGTGCCCGGGAAGATCCGTCTGAGGAAATTGGCGATCAGCCGCACCACGTCGTGCGGGCGCTCGACCTGCGGGATGTGGTTGACGCCATCGAGGACGGCCAGTTCGGCGTGTGGAAACAGCGAGGCGATCTCTTCGCCCTGGGCCAGCGGCGTGGTCGAATCCTCTCGTCCCCAGATGACGAGGACCGGCGGTGTGAAGGCGCGATAATTCGCCTTGTTGGCGGCAAGCGATTTCCGCTCGTCATTGTAGAGGCCGCTGAACAGCCAGTGACCAACGGCATTGGTGGTGCCCGTGACGTTCAGCGGGCGCGTGTAGATGGCGATGCGCTCCGCCGTGACCAGATCGTCGTTCTCGATGAACCGGCGCAAACCGATCCCGGTCATGAGCGGATTGGTGAAGGTCGAGGCGGTCAGGAGCTGGCGTGGCCAATCCCTTTTCAGGAGAGATGCGAACGGTGGGGCGGGCGCCTCGGTCTGGCCGAGGCCAATCGCCACGTCGAGCAGGATCAGCGCATCGATGCGGCCCGGGGCCGAGAAGGCGGCTTCAATCACGCCTCCGCCACCATAAGAGTGGACGCCGACGCTGAAATGGCGAAGGCCGAGCGCGTCGGCAAAGCCCAGGACACGCCTGGCGTGAGCGGCGCGCGAATAGTCCTGGTCGGCCGGTCTTTCCGAATAACCGAAGGGCGGCATGTCGACGGCGATCACGCGAAAGCCCTGTTCACCCAGGGGTGCTGCGATATCGCGGTAGGTTTCGGCCCACGACGCCGTACCGTGGAACAAAAGCAGCGGCGGCCCGTCCGGCGGCCCCCAGACCTGGTAGTGCATCTTCAGCCCATCGACCGTCGCGAACAGGGCTCCCGCCGGCGCAGCCTCCTGTGGCGACAGCGTCTCGCGCCAGGCCGCCGCGCCGCGAAAGCCGACGAGCACCACCATGATCAGCACGAGCAGCGTGAACGCGAGCCAGCCGACAATCCGGATCAGTCGACGCATGGCAGGGCTGTCACCTCAGTAGTCGTAGACGTGTTCGAGCCTGGCGCCGGCCTTGATCAGCGACGGCAGCACCAGATGCAGCTTGCGCACGGCCACGACCATTCCGGTGCGGCGCGTCGAGGGATCCGCCGGGAGCGGATAGCTGAACAGGATGCGCATGCCTTCGGGAATGGCGATCGCGTCGGTCGACAGCACCGTGACCATGATCTCGTCATTGCCGCCGATCTCGACGAAGGAGACACCCTTGTCGATCAGCCGCGGGATCATGTCGGTGAAGACCTGATAGCGCTTGGTGACGAAGACGGTGCCGTCCGGACCCAGGTCCCGTTCCAGCAAGGTGTCGGGCTCGTTGCGGGTGGCCTCGCCGACCGGCCCCTTGGCCCAGACATGGACATCGAGGAAGGCCGGGTCGGAGGTCGCCGCCAGCGCCTGCTTGATCAGATCGGCATAGCCTTGCTTGATGGTGTCGGCGAGGCCGAAGGCGAGCTTGCGTTCGCTGGTGCGGATGGAACTGTCACCAGGCGCCGGCTGCACGGCAAACAGCCCGGCGCGCTTTTGCGCGTAGGGGAACTGGTACCACGGCACCTGGTCGAGAAAAGCTGCATAATCCGCCGCCACCTTGGCCTGGTAGATGTCGGCGGCGGTACGCTTGGTCGATGCCGCCTCGGTGATACGGCCGACCGTGTTCTCATAGGCCCATTGCAGGATATGCTCGATCGAATGGCTGGTGCCGATGATGACCAGCATCTGGTGGTTGGCGTAGTTGAACTTGTAGGGGGAACTGGCGCGGATCACCGTCGCGTAATCCTGCCAGAAGCGGCCGACATAGGACCAATAGGGAAAGCCGCTTGGCTGGTCCTTGGCGACGAAACCGGCATATTCGCGCGCGGCGTAGACGATCGCCCATTCGGGGTAGGTGAGGAAGGTCGATTCCTCCGGCCGCTGGTAGCCGGGAATCTCGGCGCGCACCTTGTCGGCCAGCGCCTTTGGCGGCGCGCCGTCGGCAATGCCGGGCAGCGGCGTCCTGTCGAGTGACGGCGTGGTCAGGAAGCCATAGGCAAGCCCGGCGATGGGGATCAGGATGACGATGACGATCAGCCAGAGGATCGTCTTGACGATGCGCTTTATCAAGCGGAACAGGAACATGGCCGATCAGGCCGTGGCGAAGTGGTCGTAGATGCGCTTCGACAGCCAAAAGCCGATGTAGACGGCGATGCCGCCGATGACGATATGCGGCAGGTTGGCGAAGAAGCGGGTGGGGAATTCGATGTCGTTGAGGGAGCGGAAGCCATTGATGAAGATGCCGGCATCGAGGCAGCCCGAGCCGGTGACCAGTCCGAGCACGCCGTCGAACAGATAGACCGAGCCGAACAGCTTGAAATAGAACACCGCCTGGCGGTGCGAGATGAAGGCGGCGGCCAGCGCCCAGACGCCGGAAAAGGCGTGCAGCAGGTCGTCATACCATTGCAGGGAGAACAGGCCGAACAGATTGCCGTTGGCATCGTTGAAGGCCGGAATGTAGCCGATGGCCACGACCGCGAAGAACAGGAACGCGTAGGTGATGGCAAGCTTCTGGATCAGCGTCATGAAGTATCCCCCTCCGAAAAGCCCGTTGCAGACGGACTCTGACGACGCAGCGATACTAACCGATTTTGACGCGCGGTGAAGCGGCGCCCGCAACTTCGCCGGGAAAGGACTTTGCGAGGGTTAAGAAAGACAGTCGGCGCCGGGATTTCTCCCAGCGCCTCCCTGTCAGATCAGGACACGGTCGCGGCAGCAACTTCCGTAAAGTCGTCGCGCCATGCCGGCCTTGATTTTGACGGTCCTGCCAGAAGCCACCCGAAGGCAGCATCCGTTCCAGACCACGCTGGTCTTGGCCCTTGCGGGCTTTGCCCTGCGTGCCATCGAAGGTTTTTGCCGTCCTTCATGGCAGCATCGGTCCGCCGTCGGCGTTGGCACGCTTTCCGCGGCCCCGTAGGTCTCGGCTACCATCCCTCGAACAGGCAAGCCTGGTCTCGATCCGGGCCGTACGGGCCTCAGGAAATCCGCCTTTCACTTCGCCTTTCGGCTTGGCGATCGGTAGCCGCCTGAGATGGGTTGAACTTACGCCGGGTAAGGGTTGTGGGGAATGGGCTTGCCCCTGTGGATAGCGGGATTATCGGGGACCGATGCCAGAAGCCAGGGAAATTCAAGCGCGAACACCTTAGACAGCCTGCCCCGCTTTTTCGGCGAACGAACCGATGGTGCCCCTTGCCCTGCCGACAGGCGCGGGTTTCAATGCTGGCAAACGATCGGGGCCGGCAAAGGATCGGGTTGGCGCCATCCGGGGGAGGAAAGCATTGAAGGTCGGGGTGGTGCTCAATCCGATTGCCGGCGGCGGCCGGCTGAAACGGCATTGGCCCGATGTCGCCGCCGCGCTGAAAAAGCACTTCGGCGATTTCGAATTGCGCGAGACCCAGGCCGAGGGCGATGCCGAGCGGCTTGCGCTCGATCTCGCCGCAAACGGCTTCGACCTGGTGATCGCGGCCGGTGGCGACGGCACCGCGAGCGAAGTGGCCGACGGGTTGCTGCAGGCCCGCGAGGAGGGCGGCAGGACAACCGAACTCGGCCTCCTGCCGTGCGGCACAGGCATCGATTTCGCGCGCGGCCTCGGCCTGCCGACGGAGATCGACGCGACGCTGAAGCGGATTGCCGAAGCCAAGGCAAGGGCGGTCGATGCCGGCCGTATCTGCTACATCGACGAGCATGGCGCGCTGGCCAGCCGCCACTTCATCAACATCGCCAGCCTTGGCCTGTCGGGCGCCACCGACCGCGCCGTCAATGCCGACAAGCGCAAGGGCAGCATGTCGGCCAAAGCGCTGTTCCTGTGGCGCACCGTGGTCGAGTTCGTCCGTTACCGCTTTCAGGACGTGCGGATTACCGTCGATGACGGCGACCCGGTCGAGGCGCGCATGGCGCTGGTGGCGGTGGCCAACGGCAAATTCTTCGGCGGCGGCATGATGATCGCGCCGGATGCGGAGCTGGCCGACGGACAGTTCGACATCGTCATCCTGCGCGCGGCGGGCAAGCTGAAGCTGATCTGGGATATCAGGCTGCTCTATGGCGGCAGGCACCGCAACCACCCCGCCATTACTATCCTGCGCGGCCGGAAAGTGGTGGTCGAACCGCTCGGCGACGTCGAGAAGAATGGCGCGCTGGTCGATATAGACGGCGAGTCGCCCGGGCGGATACCCGCGACCTTCGAGATTTTGCCGGGGGCCCTGACGCTGAGATATTGAATGAAGGCGTTGAGCGGGGTGGAGCGTTCCCATAGCGCTGCAACGGTGCTGATTCTGCTCCGTCGCATTCTTTGGCCAAGGTCACGGCATGGATCCTCGGGTCAAGCCCGAGGATGACGAAGGGAAGGGGTGCTTCTGCCGATCGCCGAGACGTGCAGCGTGATCGAAACTCTCTCCCGATAACCAGTCGGGATGTTCCAGCTCTGATTCAAGTTGTTGAGGCCGTGATTCCAGATGCTTGCCCAACGCCTTGATTTCATTGGCTGGTCTGCCGGGATCACATCTCCAATCTGGCCGGAAAACCAGGCGCGCGCAGGTCGGTGCCGACAGTATCCTCCAGTAATTTGACGATCTGCGTCGACCAGGCGGCGCCGCCATAGGCTGCCTTGCCCTGCTGAAAAATCGCGTTGACCCGCGATGCCAGATCGAGCGGCACGCCCGATTGTTCGCCCATGGCGAGCGCGAAGCCGAGGTCTTTCAGCGCCAGGTCCATGGTGAAGCCGATGTCGTAGGAGCCGTTCAGCACGAGCTGGCTTTCGGTCTCGTGGACGAAGCTGTTGCCGGAAGAAGCAACGATGGCGTGGTAGGATTGCGCGAGGTCGAGCCCGCCCCGCTTGGCCAGCATCAGCGCCTCGCCGGCGGCGACCAGATGGATGAAGGCCAGCATGTTGGTGATGACCTTGATCACCGCCGCCGAGCCGATCGGCCCCATCAGGAACGATTTGGCGCACATCGCTTCGATGGCGGGGCGGTGGCGCTTGTAGAGGGCCGCATTGCCGCCGACCAGCGCGGTGATCTTGCCCACCGCCGCCAGATGCACGCCGCCGGTGACCGGGCATTCCAATGTCTCGACGCCCTTGGCCGAGGCGAGGGCGGCAAGCCGCAAAATCTCGTCGCGGCCGTTGGTCGACATCTCGATCCAGGTGCCGCCCTTGGGCAGGCCTTCCAGCAATCCGCCCGGGCCGGCCAGCACCGCCTCGCTGACTTTTGGTGAAGGCAGGCAGCTTATGGCATTGCCGGCGCGGGCGGCGGCCTCGGCGGGACTGCCGGCAGCCGTGGCGCCGAGCGCGACAAGGCGCTCGACGGCGGTGGGGTCGCGGTCGACAACGGTAACGGCAAAGCCGTTGCGGATCAGGCTGGCGGCAAGGTTGCCGCCGAGATGGCCAAGGCCGATGAAGGCGTAGCTTTCGCTCACGGCATCAGCGGCATCTGCATCATCTGCAGATGCAGGTCCTTGCCGGTGTAAGGATGCGCGTCGCAGACCGCCTCGTTGAGCTCGACGCCGAGGCCAGGCTCCTTCGAGGGGATGACGTTGCCGTCCTGCCATTCGATCTTCTTCTTCAGCAGCGTCGCGTGGAAGCCGTCCCACTGCTTCAGCGATTCCAGGATCAGGAAGTTCGGCAGTGTCACCGCGAGCTGGATGTTGGCGGCACCGACGATCGGCCCGCAATAGCAATGCGGCGCGACCTGGATGTGGTAGGCCTCGGCCATGGCGGCGATCTTCTTGGTTTCGAGAATGCCGCCGGAGCGGCCGAGGTCCGGCTGCAGGATGGTCGCGGCGCGGTTCTCGATGACGCGGGCGAATTCGGACTTGGTCGTCAGCCGCTCGCCGGTGGCGATCGGGATCGAAGTCGCACGCGCCACCTGCGCCATCACTTCGGGCATGTCCGGGGGCACCGGCTCCTCGAACCACAGGGGGTCGTAGGGTTCGATGGCGCGCGCCATGCGCAGCGCGCCCGATGCGGTGAACTGGCCGTGCGTGCCGAACAATATGTCGGCGCGGGTGCCGACCGCCTCGCGGATCGCCTTGATCATGCTGGTGGAGACATCGATGTCGACGAGGCGCGGCTGATGACCGTCGAAGGCGGTGTAGGGACCGGCCGGGTCGAGCTTGACGGCATTAAATCCCTGCTCGACATATTCGAGCGCGCAGGCTGCGGCCATCTCAGGGTCGTTGTAGACGTTCCTGCCATCGGGCGCGTCCTCGGAATGGACGCTGCCCGTGTGCGGGTAGAGATAGGTGTAGGAGCGCAGCGTCTCGTGCACCTGGCCGCCGAGCAGCTTGTAGACCGGCTTGTTCGCTTCCTTGCCGACGATGTCCCAGCAGGCCATTTCGAGTGCCGAGAAGCAGCCCATGCCGGAGACGTCGGGACGCTGGGTGAAGCCCGAGGAATAGGCACGGCGGAAGAAGTTTTCGATGTCGTGCGGATCGCGGCCGATCAGATAGCGCTCGGCCATGTCCTCGATCATCCTGGCCGTGACATGGGCGGAGAAGGTGGCATTGTAGGCTTCGCCATAGCCGACCACGCCGCCGTCGGTCGTGAGCTTGACGAAGATGAAATATTTGCCGCCGATGCCGGGCGGCGGGTTGCCGACAACCCAGGTCTTGACGTCGGTGATCTTCATGTGTGGTCCTCCAGAACCAGTTCGGCGCCCTTCCACCCGGTCATGACCGAGGCGGCGTTGGTGTTGCCGGTGATGTTGTCGGGAAAGATCGAAGCGTCGATGACGCGCAGGCCTTCAAGGCCATGAACTTTCAGGCGCGGATCGACGACGGAGCGCGAGGGGTCGGGCCCCATGCGGCAGGTCGAAACCGGGTGATAGACGGTCCCGGAGCGCTTCCTGAAATCGGAGAGCAGGTCGGCGTCGGACTGGATCGACGGGCCGGGCAACACCTCCTCGGCGATGATCTCGGCCATGGCCGGCATCGAGGCGATCTTGCGCACGAATTTCACCGCCGCCAGCATCTCGTCGACATCGGCATTGGTGGAATAGGCGTTGGCGACGATCTTGGGATAATCGAGCGGGTTCCTGGAGCGGATCATGATCTCGCCCCGGCTCGAGGGGCGGCAGTTGGACAGGCCGATGGAGAAGCCCGGCCATGGGTCGGGCGTCAGGATCGGCCGCTCGCCGTTTTTCGGGATGAGGGTCGAGAAGGCCTGGAAATAAAGCTGCATGTTGGGCCGCGAGAAGGCCGGGTCGGTGCGGAAGAAGCCGCCGCCATGGTTCATCGACAAAGACAGTGGGCCGGAGCGCGTCAGGATGTACTGCATGCCGACCAGAAGCTTGCCCCACCAGGGCCGCAGGATCTGGTTGAGCGTCGGCAGCTTGCCCTTGAAGGTGTAGTTGATGCCGACATGGTCCTGCAGATTGGCGCCGACATTCTCGTTGGCTTGCACGACCGGGATGCCCAAGCCTTTGAGCAATGCCGCGGGGCCGATGCCGGAGAGTTGCATGAGCTGCGGCGAGTTGATCGAGCCGGCGGAGAGGATCACTTCGCGGCCGGCTCGTGCCGTCCTGGTCTCACCGTTGCGCAGATATTCGACGCCGACGGCGCGCTTGCCTTCGAACAGGATGCGGCTCGCCAGCGCGTTGGTCTCGACGCGGACATTGGCGCGCTTCATCGCCGGGCGCAGGAAGGCGCGGGCGGCCGACATGCGGCGGCCGTTCTTGGTCGAGATCTGGTAGATGCCGACGCCTTCCTGGGCAGCACCGTTGAAATCGGGGTTGAGCGGCAGGCCGGCCTGCTGGCCGGCGGCGAGATAACGCTTCGTCAGCGGGTGGACGGCGTTCGTGGTGTCGCTGATGTGAAGCGGGCCGCCGGTGCCGCGCCATTGGTCGGCGCCGGCCTCATTGTCCTCGAGCGCCTTGAAGGCCGGCAACAGATCGTCATAGCCCCAGCCGGGATTGCCGGCGGCGCGCCAGTCGTCGAAATCCTCGCGCGCGCCGCGGATCCAGACCATGGCGTTGATCGAACTCGACCCGCCGAGCAGCTTGCCGCGCGGCCAGTGGTCGACATTGCCGCCAAGGCCGGGATCCGGCTCGGTCTTGTAGTTCCAGTTCACCGTGGGATCGAAGAAGGTCTTGCCGTAGCCGAGCGGCATCTGCACGTAGAAGCGACGGTCGCTGCCGCCGGCCTCCAGCACCAGCACGGAGAAACGGCCCGAGGCCGAGAGCTTGTCGGCGAGCACCGAGCCGGCCGAGCCGGAGCCGACGATGATGAAATCATAGGTCTGCATGATGGAAATGGGCGGCTCCTGAAAACAGGGCGCAGCCTAGACGCCACGAGTTCGCCGCGTCGCCGCGCCTTCCGGCATCGGTTGTGAAAAAAGCGACTGGTCTATCCGGCCGGGTTGTGGGGAATACCGACAATCGCGCTTGATATGCATGGGGTCGAAGGACTATGCGGGGACATCGGCCACTCTGCACAAGGCAGGAGAACCCATGCGTGTCCTGTCGGATGCTTTCATTCCCGAACTGCCGGGCTATTACCGGGGCAAGGTCCGCGAAAATTACGACCTGACCGACGGCAGGCGCATCATCATCGCCACCGACCGTCTCAGCGCCTTCGACATCATCCTGACCTCGATCCCGTTCAAGGGAGAGATCCTGACGCAGACGGCGCGCTACTGGTTCGAGGAAACCGCCGACATCTGTCCGAACCATGTGCTGGAATATCCCGACCCCAACGTCGTCGTCGGCACAAGGCTCGAGATCCTGCCGGTCGAGATCGTCGTGCGCGGCTATCTGGCCGGGACCACCAGCACCTCCATCCTGACCCGGTACAAGCGCGGCGAACGGGAGATGTACGGAATGCGCCTGCCGGACGGCCTGCGCGACTATGAGAAGCTGGCCGAACCGGTCATCACGCCGACGAGCAAGGCCGCCGATGGCGGCCATGACGAGCCGCTGTCCAGGGCCGAGATCCTGGGGCAGGGCCTGCTCATGCCGGCGCAGTGGGAGACCGTTTCGAGCTACGCCTTGCAGCTGTTCGCCCGCGGCCAGGCGCGCGCCGCCGAGCGCGGCCTGATCCTGGCCGACACAAAATACGAATTCGGCACCGACAAGGACGGGACGATCATTCTCGCCGACGAAATCCACACGCCCGACAGCAGCCGCTACTGGATCGCGGCGAGCTACGAACAGGCGCTGGCTGATGGCACGCGGCCGGAGAGCTTCGACAAGGATTTCATCCGCTCGTGGGTGGCGGCGCGCTGCGATCCTTACAAGGATCCGATCCCGAGGATCCCGGACGAGGTCGTCGAACAGGCTTCGCGTGTCTATGCCCAGGCCTTCGAGGCGATTACGGGCAAGGCATTCGTTCCCGACCTTTCCGGGGATACGGTTCTCGATCGTATCCGAGCTAACCTTGCAGATTATTTTTGAGAGGTGCGTCTCTCAGCTAGCGCCTGGTCTTACGCCGCGCAGTCGACCCCCACTCCGTCGAGCTTCGCTCGACACCTTGCCGGGGCGAGCCGCGGGTCTCGCCCGTCCTTCGGACCCCCCGATCGACGGGGAGAGGAAAGGCGCGAGCTTGCCCGGCCGGGCTCCCTTCCTCTCCCTCCGGAGGGGGGAGAGGTGGCGCTGCGAAGCAGCGACGGAGTGGGGGAAGCCCTCTCCAAAACCCACTATCACCGAAAATGGGGCACCACCGGCGAGCCTGTGATCCCATGGAGGCGAGGAAGCGGGGGCTGCCTTGCGTTGACCTATTCCTGCCGTGGCGATACCGATGATCATTATATCGAGGGATTTCTCGCATGGTGCAGTACGCGGATGGACGGCCGATCGGAGACCTGACGCTGCGCACGCTGGCCATGCCTTCGGACGCCAATGCGGCCGGCGACATTTTTGGCGGCTGGGTGATGGCGCAGATGGACCTTGCCTGCGGCATTCGCGCCGCCGAGCGCGCCAGGGGCCGCGTGGTGACGGCGGCGGTCAAGGAGATGTCCTTCGCCAAGCCGATGAAGATCGGCGACACGCTGTGCATCTACACTCATGTCGAACGCGTCGGCCGCACCTCGATGACGCTCAAGGTCGAGGCCTGGGCGCAGCGCTATCTCTCCGACCTGATGGAAAAGGTCACCCACGCCGATTTCGTCATGGTGGCGCTCGACGGCGAGGGCAAGCCGAAAGCCGTTCCGGCCGAGAATTGATTCGATACCGCCACCGCGCGACATTTGTAACATCGCCCGAGCGGAGCGATGCGCTCAGCGACATCCTGCCGTTGCCTCCACGGCCAATTCTGCTGGCGTCGGAGGAAGACAATGCGTCAACACCTATTGAACGGCTGGCTTGCGGCGGCTCTCGCCGCCCTGGCCTGCCTGCTCGGCATAACTGCTTATGCCGAAGTCAAACAGGACCTCGGGCGCACCGCCTGTTTGCATGACACGACTGGTGTGAAGGAGCGGAGAGCGACGTGCGCGATCTGCAGCCCGATGCCTTGCGGGGCCATGGCGCCAAGAGCCTGATTGGCTGCCTTTGGAATGCGGTCACCGTCGCGGGGCGCGAGCATGCGTGAGGCCGAGCCTCGAGCGCCACAGACAAACTCCCAGGTCTTTTTCAGCGGACCAAGGCGTCTATTTCAGGGAACCATGACTTCCCTGCAAACACGCAGCGTCGCTCGGTGCGAATTCCGGAGCCCTTGCCGTGCAAGGGTTTCAGGCTTGCATCTCGTCGAATCTGGCGCGCGCCGACTGAACGCGCTGGGTGTTCTTGCGCGCCCATTCGCCAAGCGCGCCGACCGGTACCAGCAACTCATGGCCGAGTTCGGTCAGCTCGTAATCTACGCGCGGCGGAATGGTCGGAAACACCTTGCGCGTGACGAAGCCGTCGCGCTCCAGGCCGCGCAAGGTGGTCGTCAGCATCTTCTGCGAGATGCCGCCGACGGCCGCGCGCAGCTCGTTGAAACGCAGCGGTCCGCCGCCCAGTTTGCCGACCACGAGCACGGTCCATTTGTCGCCGACGCGCTGCAGGATCTCCGACACGGCCCGGCAGTCCTCGGTGTTATGCGGGTGCCTCAGTAACAAAAACGTGCCTCCTTGCGCGCCTGTTTGTCAGTATCACATATAGCGCCGGTATCCAAACGATACCAAAAATTCCCGCAAGGAGAGCCCCTTATGTCCAAGCCCAAAATCGCCATTGTCATCGGTTCGACGCGCGCCGCCCGCTTCGCCGACGTGCCGACGCAGTGGATCGCCAAGATCGCCAAGGCACATGCCGATATCGATGTCGAAATTGTCGATCTGCGCGACTTTCCGCTGCCCTTCTTCGATGAGGTAGCGTCTTCGGCCTGGGCGCCGTCGCAGAACGAAGTCGCACAGCGCTGGCAGAAGAAGGTCGCCGGATTCGACGGCTTCATCTTCACCGCCGCCGAATATAATCACGGCCCGACGGCCGTGCTGAAGAACGCCATCGACTACGCCGCCAACGAGTGGAACAAGAAGCCGGCAGGCTTTGTCGGCTATGGCAGTGTCGGCGGCTCGCGCGCCGTCGAGCAGCTTCGTCTGCACGCCGTCGAATTGCAGATGGCGCCGGTCAAGTCCGCCGTCCATATCGCCTGGGGCGATTTCCTTGCCGTGCGCCAGGGCGAGAAGAAGCTCGAAGATCTCGAGCACCTGAACCAGGCCGCCACCGCGCTGGTCAACGACGTCGCCTGGTGGGCCAAGGTACTGAAAGCCGCTCGTGCCGCCGATGCCGTCGTTGGGGAAGCCCAGGCGGCCTGATCTCGTAGCAGATCATCATCCTCCCGAAGGGCGGCGCTTGCGCCGCCCTTTTTCATTGGGGTTCTTGCAAAGAAGTTGCGGCTGCGCCCGCAGTCAATTGCGTCTCTCGCGCCCACTCGCATGATCACGACCGAGTGACTTGCATAATGCAACTAACTTGGCTACAAGTCACTTTCATCTTGAAAGAGACTGTCGATCATGGTTGCGAAAACAAGCTTCGAAACACGCCCGTGCCCGATCGCGCGCAGCCTCGACGATGTCGGCGAGTGGTGGAGCATCCTGCTTCTGCGGGACGCATTCCAGGGGCTGACGCGCTTCGACCAGTTTCAAAAGAGCCTGGCGATCGCGCCCAACATCCTGACGCGGCGGCTGAACAGCCTGGTCGAGCGCGGGCTGTTCGAAAAGCGCGTCTATTGCGAACGGCCGCTTCGTCACGAATATGTGCTGACCGCCAAGGCGCGCGATTTCCGCCCGGTCCTGCTTTCCTTGCTCGCCTGGGGAAACAAGCATCTGGCGCCCGAGGGCCCGAGCCTGGTGGTCGTGGACAAGACTGATGGTCGCTGGGCCGAGCCGGTTCTGGTGGATCGCCAGAGCGGCAGGCAGCTCGACAGCGATGATTTCACCATGGCCACGGGGCCGATGGCCACCGACCGCATGCGCCAGCGATATCGCTTCACCAGCAACGGCTCCGGCCTGCCGCTTGTCGACAACGCGCTGGTTGATCAAAGCCGTGAAGAGGCGCGGAGCAAATGAACAAGGTTCTCTCCGCTGCCGAGTTGCAGCCAGTGCAGCCCTCGACCGTTGAAATTCCCGCGCCGGCAAGGAAGCGCCGCAAGCCGTTGCTGGTATTGGGCGCCCTGGTCGCTGTCAGCGTCGCCGGATGGTATGGCCTCCAATGGTGGCAGGCAGGCCGTTTCCTCGTCTCGACCGACGATGCCTATGTCGGCGGCAACGTCACGCCGCTGGCGCCACGCGTTGCCGGGCACATCGACGAGATCCTCGTCGAGGACAACCAGCATGTCACGGCGGGCCAGCTCGTCATCCGCATCGACGACCGGCCGTTCATGGCGGCGTTGGACCGTGCGCGGGCCGCCGTCCAGCAGCAGCAATCGGCCCTCGATAATCTTCGCGCCCAGGTCTCGCTGCAGAATTCGCTGATCGAGCAGGCGCAAGCCGATCTCGAGGCCAAGAACGTGGCGGCCGTCTTCACCGCCCAGGACGCCAAACGCTATGAGGCGCTGGCCAGCACCAAAGCCGGCACGCAGCAGGACGCGCAGAGAAGCCTTGCCGCCGATGGCCAGGCCAGGGCGTCGGTGACCGCCTCCCGCGCCGGGCTCGCGGCCGCCACGCAACGGCTCGATGTGCTCAACACCCAGATCTCGGAAGCGACCGCCGCGCTCGCGGCCGCCAGGGCCGATGTCGATACAGCGCAGCTCGATCTCGGCTTTACCGAGGTCCGCTCGCCCATCGACGGTATCGTCGGCAACAGGCTGGCGCAGGTCGGCACCTATGTGTCGCCGGGCAGTTATCTCCTGACCATCGTTCCGGCTTCAGGCCTGTGGGTCGATGCCAATTTCAAGGAAGACCAGTTGCGCGACATGACCGACGGGCAGGCGGCGACGGTCTATACCGACATCGCGCCGGACGCGCCGCTCAAGGGTCATGTCACCAGCCTTGGGCCGGCGACGGGAGCGATCTTCAGCGTGATCCCGCCACAGAACGCGACCGGCAATTTCACCAAGATCGTCCAGCGCGTGCCCGTTCGCATCGCCATCGACCAGGACCAGGCGCAAAAGGTCGCGTTGCGGCCAGGCTTGTCGACCACGGTCATGGTCGATACTGGCGCGCACTGAGGACGCCATGTCTGAGCGCGCCGTCCCGCAATCCTTCATCGCCAGCATTCTGCCATTCATGGTGATGTGCGTCGGGATGTTCATCGCGCTTCTCGACATCCAGATCGTGGCGTCGTCGCTGCAGGACATCGGCGGCGGCCTGTCGGCCGCGCAGGACCAGATCGGTTGGGTGCAGACATCCTATCTGGTGGCGGAAATTATCGTCATCCCGCTGTCGGGCTGGCTCACGCGGGTGTTCTCGACACGCTGGCTGTTCACCATTTCGGCGGCCGGTTTCACGCTCGCCAGCATGCTGTGCGGCTTCGCCTGGAGCATCGAAAGCATGATCGTGTTCCGCGCGCTGCAGGGGCTGCTCGGCGCGTCGATGATCCCGACGGTGTTCACCTCGTCGTTCCATTATTTCCAGGGGCCAAGGCGGGTCTATGCCGCAGCGGTGGTCGGCAGCATCGCCTCGATTGCGCCGACGCTCGGGCCTGTCATCGGCGGCTGGATCACCGACACGCTGAACTGGCACTGGCTGTTCTATGTCAACGTCATTCCGGGCACCATCATCACCATCCTCGTTGCGCTGCTGGTCAAGATCGACAAGGCCGATCCGTCGCTGCTCAGGGGGGCCGACTATATCGGGATGGTGCTGATGGCGGTCAGCCTGGGCACGGCGGAATACGTCCTTGAGGAAGGCTCGCGCTGGAACTGGTTCGACGATGCCACGATCCGCAATGGCGCCATCGTCGCCGGGATCACCATGGTTCTGTTCGTCATCCGCAGCCTGACCTTTGCGCAGCCGGTGGTCGATTTCCGTGCCTTCGGCAACCGCAATTTCGCCATCGGCTGTTTTCTCTCCTTCGTCACCGGTATCGGCATCTTCGCCACGATCTATCTGACGCCGCTGTTCCTCGGCTATGTCAGGGGCTACGACGCCTTGCAGACCGGGCTCGCTGTGTTCTCCACCGGCGTCGCCTCGATGGTCGGCGTTCCCGTCTACATCTTCCTCGCCAAGCGCTTCGACACGCGCTGGCTGATGATGTTCGGGCTGGCCTCCTTCGGCGCCTCGATGTGGAGTTTCAGCGCCATCACCAGCCAGTGGGGTGCGGCCGAGCTGCTCATTCCGCAACTGTTTCGCGGTTTCCCGCAGGTGTTCGCCGTCGCGCCGAGCGTCAATCTCGGCCTTGGCAGCCTGCCGCCCGAACGGCTGAAATATGCCAGCGGCCTGTTCAACACGATGCGCAATCTCGGCGGCGCGGTCGGCATCGCCATTTGCGGCGCGATCCTCAACGACCGCACCAATTTCCATTTCCTGACGATCGCTTCGCATCTGACGCCGCAGAACGAAGCCGCGATGCGTCTGGTCGACAACGTCGCGCTGCGTTACGGGCAGTTGCCCGGTGCCGTCGCCGACGGTCACACCGCTTCGCTGAAGCAGCTATGGGCGCTCGCCTATCGCGAGGCATCCACCATGGCCTACGCCGACGCCTTCCTGGCGATCATGGCCGCCTTCGTCATCGCGACGGCGCTGGTTCCGTTCCTGCGCAATGTCACGCCGAAGGCGCCGCCGCCGGACGCTCATTGAGGGTGGCACGGGCCAGCAACAGCGCGCGCTCTCTGTCATTGCCGGTCAATTGGGCGGCGTGGCGGAACGCGGCGCTGGCTTCCGCCCGATGGCCGAGCTTCTCCAGGAAATCGCCGCGCACCGTGGGCAGGAGATGCGAGTCCTTCAGGCGCGGCTCGTCCTTCAGCGCCTCGACGATGGCGAGGCCTTGCGCCGGACCGAACGCCATGCCGACGGCCACGGCCCGGTTGATCTCGACGATGGGCGAGGGGGCCGCCAAGGCAAGCGCCTGGTAATAGGCCGATATCGCGATCCAGTCGGTGTCGGCGGCGGTGACCGCGCGGGCGTGGCAGGCCGCGATCATCGCCTGCAGCAGATAGGGGCCGGGCGCCGAGGTCAGGACCATGGCGCGATTCAGGCCGTCGAGGCCGCTCCGGATGAGCGACCAGTCCCAGCGGCCGCGGTCCTGGTCGAGCAGCAGGATCGGATCGCCCGCTTTGCCGGTGCGGGCCGCGAAGCGGGAGGCGTTGAACTCCATCAGCGACACCAGCCCCCGCACCTCGGGCTCGTCGGGCATCAGCGCCGCCAGCGAGCGGCCGAGGCGCAGCGCCTCGGCGCAGAGATCGGCGCGCAGCCAGTCCGGTCCGGCGGTCGCCACATAGCCCTCGTTGAAGATGAGATAGACCACCTCCAGCACTGCGGCGAGGCGCTCGCGGCGCTCTTCCGCGCGCGGCGTCTCGAACGGGATGGCGGCATCGCGAAGGGTTCGCTTGGCGCGCACGATGCGCTGGGCAGCGGTGGCTTCGGGCACCAGGAAGGCGCGGGCGATCTCCGGCGTCGACAGGCCGCCCAGGAGTCGCAGCGCCAGCGCGGCGCGCTGCTCGGCGGGCAGGACGGGATGGCAAGCGGTGAATATCAGCCGCAAGAGGTCGTCGTCGATATCCTCGTCGAGCGCCGTCTCGATGTCGGGCATCTCGCGCTCCAGCTCGGCGAGGTCGATGGCGAGCGTGCGATGCTTGCCGTCGATCATGGTGGTGCGGCGCAGCCGGTCGAGCGCCCGGTTCCTGGCGACCTGCGTCAACCAGGCGGCCGGATTGCGCGGGATGCCGTCGCGAGGCCAGCGCTCCAGCGCCAGCACGAAGGCGTCCTGCGCGATTTCCTCGGCCAGCCCGACATCCCTGAGGGTGCGTGCCAATCTGGCGGTGAGCTTCGGCTGCTCGATCCGCCAGACGGCCTCGATGGTTCTGTTGGCGATCAATCCTTGATCCTGCCGAGACGATCCGCCACCTTCTGGACGTCCTCGGGAAATTCGCTCATTTCAAAGACCTGGCGGATTTCGATCACGTCATTTTCTCCAGCGGGGCAGCGGCGGGCCCATTCGATGGCCTCGTCGCGTGAGCGCACGTCGATCACCCAATAGCCGCCCAGCACTTCCTTGACCTCGGCGAAGGGGCCGTCGACGACCAGAGGCTTGCCACCCTTGTAGCTGACCCGCGCCCCGGCGGACGGCGGATGCAGGCCGTCGAGCGTCAGAAGCACGCCGGCTTTCTTCAGCTCGTGATTGTACTTCATCATCCCTTCCACCGCCTCGGCGCTGGGCATGACATCGGGCGCCGCCTCCGCGTAGCCGCCGGGGATCATCAGCATCATGAACCGCATGGTCTTCTCCTTGGTTGGGTTGGTTCAATCATATGACGAACGGGCCATGGTGAAATCGACAGGCGCGGGAGAAACTTCGAATCCCGGATCTCGAACGTGTGTTGGACCGCCATATCGGCGAGGCTGCCATCTGGCCCCGCCGGTCCGCCCTGATATATCCGGCTGCGATCCATCACATGAGGGGCCTCGTGAAGTCATCTAGCCTGGCAGGCGCCGTTTCTCCCATGGTCCCGGTGCTTGTCTGCGCTCTAGGCATCTTCCTGCTGTCGGGGATGGACGCGGCCATGAAGGTCCTGGTCATCGCGGTAGGCGTCTACAACACGGTGCTGTGGCGCAGCATGCTGGCAACCGTGGTTGCGGGCACAGGCTGGTCGATGGGGCCACGCAGGCTGCCCGCGCTTCCCGTGCTCAGGCTGCATGCGCTGCGTGCCGCGGTCGTCGGCTTTGTCTTGCTGTCCTTCTTCTGGGGGCTCGCCCGGTTGCCGCTGGCGGAGGCGATCGGGCTCAGTTTCGTCGCGCCGCTGTTTGCCCTGCTGCTCGCCGCGCTGCTGCTCGGTGAACGCATACAGCGTCAGGCGATCTGGGCCTCAATGGCCGGCATAGCGGGCGTCGCAATCATCGTGGGCGGCCAGTTCGGGCAGGCGAACCATGCAAGGGATGCCTTGCTCGGCACGGCGGCGGTGCTGGTATCGACGGTATTCTATGCCTACAATCTGATCCTTGCGCGGCAGCAGGCACTGGTGGCCAAGCCGATCGAGATCATGCTGTTCCAGAACCTGTGCGTGGCGGTCATGCTCGGTCTCGCGGCGCCCTGGCTCGCCATCGCCTTGCCGCGCGAGCTCTGGCTTCCGCTCGCCGGGGTGACGGCGCTGTCGCTCGCCGGCCAGTTCCTGATGAGCTGGGCCTACGCGCGCGCCGAAGCGCAATATCTGATCCCGACTGAGTACTCGGCCTTCATCTGGGCGATCGCGCTTGGCTGGTTCTTCTTCGACGAGGCGGTGACCTGGACCACGCTGGCGGGAGCGGGCCTTATCGTCGCCAGTTGCCTGATCGCGGCGCGTTCCAATCCAAGGCTTGCCGAGCCGATCGAAGCCGCGGTCTGAGGGTAGGTTTGCCGCTGGTTTTCACCAGGCGTGCTCCCCGTTCCCGGAAAGCGCGCCTGGCTCGACTTACCACTTGACCTTGAAGCCGACCGTGCCGCCGATGGAGCGGCTGTCGCCGAAGTCTTCCAGGCTGGTGCGTGCCAAGACCTCGCCATTGACGGAATAACGGTCATCGGCCCAGCTCAGCGAGCCGCCGACACCGAGCCCGCCCGACAGCTGCCGCGACTTGCTGCTGAATACGGTGCCCGAGACATCGACATCGGAGCCGTCGAGGAAGTCGTAATAAAGATTGCCGATGCCGTAGACATGCGAGCGGCTCGTCCGGCCCGTCTTGTCCTTCCACCGGCTTTCATAGTCCGCCGACAGGCCGAGCCTGCCGATCAGGCTGTCGCTGCCGCCATTGGCGACGACGGCGCCGTAGGGGTCGGTAAAGCTGTCGAAATCGACCGAGGAATAGCTGAGCTGCGCCTGCGGCGTCAGCGACCAGTTGCCCTGGAGACCGATCTTCTGCCCGGCTTCGATACCGAGGCCATAGCCGAAGCCGTTATTGCCCTTGACTAGCCTTTTGCCGAGCGTGGCGGAGGACAGGTCGCTGTCGAACCAGGTCAGTTCGGCCTGCGCGTCGACATAGAAGCCGCTGTTGCCGTACCAAGTCAGCGTGCCGCCGAAGCCGTAGCCTGTCGTGTCGATCGAGCCGAGGCCGAAAGCCGAGGAGATATCCGACTTCACCGTACCGTAATGAACGGTCACGCCACCGATCAGGACGCCGGAGGCCATTTGCGCGAGCTGGCCGTCGAGGCCCGCCTGCACTCTCCACAGATCCGCGTCGTAGTCGGTGCCGGTCGTGGACGTGCCGGGGTCGAACTTTTTGTGGGCGGCTTCGATGCGGCCCCAGATCGGACTGCCACCCTCGACGCGGTCGTCCGCATCGGGTTGCGCCGCTCCGGTCCATGAGCGGTTGCCTGCGCGCTGCTGCAGCGTTCCGAGCTGGTTGAAACTCTGCAGCACGCCGGCATAGGCCTCGTAGACCGGCACGCTGGGAGCGTAGAGCGGCGACGTCGGGCCGCCGGGATCGACGGGATTGATCAGCGCGGAGCGCAGGTACCAGTCGCCGTCGGCCGGCGTGGAAATGCCGTTCTGATACATGCGGTAGGCATAGGCGCCGGCCACCACGGCCTGGTCGCCCTGGAAGACGTAATCGCCCAAAAGGTTGAAGGTACCGGCCGACGTGTCGCCGACATCGATGATCTTGATGCCGTCGACGGTCTGCGCGCCACCACCGCCGAGGCCGATCACCTTGACGTTGGCGGTGCCCGAGGTGTTGCCGGTGATGACGAGCTTGTCGGTGGAAGAGGCGTCGCCATCGAGAATAGCCTCGATCTCGACCGTGCCGCCCGCGCCGACGAAATTGCCCTGGATGGTCAGCAGGCCGATGGAATTGCCGGGCGCGATGACGCCGCCGGCCTGGAGTGTCGTCGATCCCACGGTGCCGTTACCGCCAAGCGCTCCGCCACCGAGAATGGTGACGGCCGAGTTGGCAAGGGAGCCATTCACCGAGAGCTTGCCGGCCTCGACCGTGGTCGCGCCGTTCAGCGTATTGATGCCGGTGAGATCGAGATTGCCGGCGCCCCGCTTGGTGAGCGTGCCGCTGCCTTCGATGATGGAGGCAAAGGTGGCGTTCGCCGGCTGGTCGAAGACGAGCGCGGCGTCGTTCAGGATGTTGCCGGTGCCGAAGCTCGTTGCCTGGCCGATCAGCGTGCCAGCGGAGATCGTCGTGCCGCCGCCGTAGCTGTTCGTACCGGCGAGCGTCGTGCTGCCGGCGCCCTGCTGCACAACTGAGCCGCTGCCGGATATCGCGCCGGCGAGGGTCACGCCGTTGGAGCGGTCGATGATGAGGGTGCCGTTGTTGGTCACGTTGCCTGCTATCGAGCCTGACGTGCCGCCATTGCCAAGCTGCAGCGTGCCGGCCGCGATCGTCGTCACGCCGGCATAGGTGTTGTCGGCGGTCAGGATCGTGGTGCCGGTGCCGATCTGGCTCACCGCGCCGCTGCCGGAGATGACGCCGGCAAAGGTCACTGCATCGGAACGATCGAAGGCAAGCGTCCCGTTGTCGATGACATTACCTGCTATCGAGCCTGACGTGCCGCCATTGCCGAGCTGCAGTGTGCCGGCCGAGATCGTCGTGACGCCGGCATAGGTGTTGTCGGCGGTCAGGATCGTGGTGCCGGACCCCAACTGGTTCACCGCTCCGCTGCCGGAAATGGTGCCGGCAAAGGTATAGCTATCCGTGCGGTAGAAGGCGAGCGTGCCGTTGTTGGTGACGTCGCCTGTTATCGAACCGGATGTGCCGCGATTGCCGAGTTGCAAGGTGCCGGCCGAGATCGTCGTGCCGCCGTTGTACGTGTTGTCGCCGGTCAGGGCGGTGGTGCTCGAACCCTGTTGGATCACGCCGCCGCTGCCCGAGATGACGCCAGCAAGAACCAGGCCGTTGGAGCGGTCGAAGACGAGGGTGCCGTTGTTGGTGGCGTTGCCAGTTATCGAACCCGACAGGCCGCCATTGCCGAGCTGCAGCGTGCCGGCGGAGATCGTTGTGCCGCCGGTGTAGTTGCTGTCGGCCGTCAGGATCGTTGTGCCCGAACCCTGCTGGATCGCTGCGCCGTTGCCTGAAATCGTGCCGGCAAAGGTATAGGTGTCCGAGCGGTCGAAGGCCAAGGTTCCATTGTTGGCGACGTTGCCGGTGATTGAACCTGATGTGCCGCCATTGCCGAGCTGCAGCGTGCCGGCCGAGATCGTCGTGCCGCCGCCGTAGTTGCTGTCGCCGGTCAGGATCAGCGTGCCGGCGCCAAGCTTGGTCAGCGCGCCGCTGCCGGTGATCGCCTGGCTGGCGGTGAAAGCGTTACCGGCGTCGGCGATGTCGAAGCTGCCGCCCAGCAACCCCAACGTGATGGTGCGGTCGGTGCCGGTGAAGGCGGTTCCGGTCACCTGCAGCACGCCGCCATTGAAGGTCAGGCCGCCGGAAGCATCGCCGAGATTGTTGTCGGCGGAGACCGAGAGCGTGCCGGCGGAGATCGTGGTTCCACCGCTATAGGTGTTGGCACCGGTGAGCACCGTCGTGCCGGTGCCGATCTGGCTCACCGCGCCGCTGCCGGAGATGACGCCGGCATAGGTGCAGGTGTCGGAGCGGTCGAAGGCCAGCGTGCCGTTGTTGGTGACATTGCCAAGAATGCCGCCGGTCGTACCGCCATTGCCGATCTGAAGCGTTCCCTGCGAGATCGTCCAGGCTTGCGTGGCGGTGTTGTCCGCGGTCAGCGCCCAGGTGCCGGCGCCGGTCTTTTCGAGTACGTCGAAGTTCCGGTACTGGCCGGTATCGCCGATCATGCCGTCGAGGACCGCGAAGTTGTCGCCGCCGAGGGTGAGGACGTCATTGGCTCCACTTCCGCCCACGACATTGCCGACGATCACCGAACCGGCCTGAAGTTCAAGCTTAAGGCTCCCTGTCGAGCCTGCGATAAGAGAAATGGCATTGGCGCCCGCGCCGCCGCTAACGGTGCCGCTGTTGACGATGCTGAGCGATCCCCCGACGCTGTTGGTCATGATTGCAGCCGCTCCGGTGCCGCCTTGGATTTTGCCGGTGTTGATAATCGTCCCGACATTACTGGTGCGCACCACTACGCCGATGCCACCGCTGGTCGTACCCTCGCCACCCAGGATGGTACCGTTGTTGGTGAGCTTTGTCTGCGCGCCGGCGGGACTCCCAATCGCAACGCCGATGCCTCCCGGTCCTTGGCTACCGCTACCTCCCTGAATGGTGCCGCCCGCGTTGTTTATCAACTGGCCACCGGAGCTCACTTGCACACCTGGACCGCCAGCCGTGGTGCCGTTGCCGCCTACGATGCTGCCGCTGTTGGCAAGCGTCGAATTGTTCATGACGCTCGCGCCAATTTGTCCGGTGGTGCCCGGAGTGCTGAACGAGGCGCCTTCAACCGATACCTCATTGGTGACGTTAGCCCCATTATTAACCACAAGCCCGGCCACGTTACTCAGTCCGACAACATTGCCGGTTCCGGTCACGATCACCGCTTGTCCACCGCTGAATTGAGGAGCCGTCAGCGTGTATCCATTCGTGTCGATCGTCAGCGGGCTGGTCGAAGTCAGGACGTTGATGCTGGTCGTAATGTCGGCCCTCAAGACGATAACCGGAGTTGGGTCACCCGTCGAAGTGATCGTGGCCAGGGCATTGTTGAGTTCGCCCAGGCTGGCGACGTCGTATTGCGCCGCCGATGCCATCCCTGGAAACAGGCAGGCCACCGCCGCGCCGCTCACACCCGCAAGGAGCATCCCGTCCCGAATGCGCCGAAGCGCGCCGCCGTTCGCCTTCATCAGTCTGCCCCGCTCGAAACTCTGCTGCCTGCCATGCCCAATGTCGCGGTTCGGGTGGCTCGCGCCGAACCAAACCGGCAATAGGTTAACTCCGGGTTTGATTCCTGTCTCGCAGTTGAAGCGTTCGTTACTGATTTTTTTCTGCCGTTACTTCAACGCAACATTAGATGTTCTGAATATAATCAATATATATAAGTAATTCCTTGCATGCCTGGATGGCGGCGAGACTGCCGGGGCGCGACGGGTGCGGCCTCGTTTCGAGGGCCGGAAGGGGGCACCGCTCACGGCAGTGTTCAGCCTGAAATTTCCAAATCCCTCATTTGCGTTTTGACGGCCTCGCCCAAAAGCAGAGAGCCATCCGGGTGACTCTGAAGCGGGCGTGGCCGCAAGTAAATTTTTGTGTGTCGTGAAATTTTTATTAAATATTTCGCCCGCGTGATTACGGTCCATAGACTTTATGTTGGTCTGTTGTGCTGTCCGCTCAGAAAATGTCACCGAATGGTCGATGCTATGACAGACTATGTGGCAAATTCCTGGAACGATATCGTGCAAGGCAACGTTGGTCCGGATGCGGCCGGCGGGAATCGAACGATGCGAACTGGCCAGGCATCACGAGAAGGGTTTATCCGATGAGCTTCTTCGTCAACGCCGTGGGCGTTCCTCTTCCCTATAGCGGCGCTTCCAGCCATTGGTACTCGGCGGCGGGATCCGGGCCGGACTTGTACGGCAGCACCGGAAATGACTCCTTCTATGGCGCAGGCAATGTCAACGTCACCATGCATGGTGGCACGGGTGACGACATCTATTACCTCTATGGGGCCGGCAACAAGGTGGCGGAGGCGGCTGGCGCAGGCATCGACACGATCAGCACATGGATGAGCTACAAGCTCCCCGACAATGTCGAGAACCTCATCGTCACACACGCCAACAACTATGCCTTCGGAAATGGGTTGGACAACATCATCACCGCCACGGTCGGACACCAGACCCTGGACGGCGGCGCGGGAAACGATGTGCTGATCGACGGCGGCGGCGGTCACGACACGTTCATCGTCTCGAAGGGCAATGGAAGCGACTTGATCGCGAATTTTGCCGCCACCGACACGGTCCGCCTCAATGGCTATGGGTTCACGTCGTTCGACGCCATCCATTCCAACATGATCCAGGCGGGATCGAACGTGCTGTTGAATTTGGGATCCGGTGAGATTCTCGAGTTCAAGGACACGACCATCGACAAGATGCAGCCCGGCCAGTTCGAACTGCCGATCGACATGTCGGCAATGAAGCTGTCGTTCAGCGACGAGTTCAACTCGCTCAATCTTCACAACGACCAGGGCGGCACATGGGATACCAATTTCTCGTGGGGAGCGCCCAACGGCAGCACGTTGACCAACAATGGCGAGTTGCAATGGTACATCGACGCCAATTACGCGCCGACGAGCTCCGTCCACCCGTTCAGCGTGAACAACGGCGTGCTGACCATCACCGCCGCGCAGGCGCCGGCCGACATCAAGCCGCTGATCAACAACTACGAATACACGTCAGGCATCATCACCACGCATGACACCTTCTCGCAAACCTACGGCTATTTCGAAATGCGGGCCGACCTGCCCGAGAACGCTGGCGCCTGGCCGGCCTTCTGGCTGCTGCCGGAAGACGGTTCGTGGCCGCCCGAGCTGGATGTCGTGGAAACGCGCGGGCAGGACCCGAACTCGTTGATCATGACGGCGCACTCGAATGAAACGGGAACGCACACCAAGGTCTCGTCGACGGTGAATACCATGGATACCGCCGGCTTCCACACCTACGGCCTGCTCTGGACACCGGACAAGCTCGTCTGGACCTATGACGGTGTGCAGGTCGCGGAAGCGGCGACGCCATCCGACATGAACAAGCCCATGTACATGCTGGCCGATCTCGCGGTTGGCGGCTATGCCGGCGCGCCTCCCGATCATCTGGCGACACCTGCCGAGATGAAGATCGACTACATCCGGGCCTATACGCTGGACAACGCGCCGGCGAGCGCCCTGCACCTCACCAGCAGCACCGCCACGCATAGCATCGCCAGCAGCACGCTGCACGGCGGTTCCGAATTCGGGGGCCACGTATAAGGTCCCGGGATCATGCAGCGGCGGGAAATGCGCAAATGACCGGACCCTCCGGCCTGCGACCGGTCTTCATGCGCGCCATCGCCGATGTCGGCGTCTTCTCGCTGCTGATCAACATCCTCCTTCTGGTGATTCCGCTCTACCTGCTGCAGGTCTATGACCGCGTGCTGCCGTCCTCCAGCGTCGAGACGCTTGTCTATCTTTCGGGCATCGCGGTTCTCGCGCTCGCCTTCCTCGGGCTGCTGGACGCGATCCGGGCGGTTTACACGCAGCGCGTCGCGGCGACCGTCGACCGCAAGCTGGGTGCCAGCACCTTCGCCGTTTCGCTCGGAGCAAAATATGCTGGCGGCCTGTCGCCGCTGCGCGACCTCGCCTCGGTCTGCGCCTTCATCAGGTCGCGCGGTGTGGCGGTGCTGTTCGACCTGCCTTTTGCCCCTGTCTTCCTTGCCTTGCTCTATCTCATCCATCCGGTGCTGTTCTGGGTGACGGTCGCCGGCGCGGTGCTTCTGATTTTCCTGGTCGTGGCCAACCAGCTCGCCATCGGCCGGAACGACGCCTTGTCCACGGAGCGCTCGGCTCTGGCCAGCCAGGCGGAACAGGCCTTTGCCCGCAATGCCGAGACGCTGCGCGCCATGGGCATGGTGGAAAATGCCTCGCGGGTCTGGGGACGGCACGTAGCGGCGGCGCTCGCCTTCCATGACCGCTCCTCGAGCGCCAATGCAATCTTCAGCGGCGCCTCGCGGGCGTTGCGCATGATGCTGCAGCTGGCGATCCTCGGCGCTGGCGCATGGCTGGTGCTTCAAGGGCAGATGACGGCGGGCATGATCTTCGCCTCGTCGCTGGTCTCGTCCCGCGCGCTGCAGCCGCTCGACCAGCTGATCGGCGCCTGGCGGCAGATCGCCGACGTCCGGCGCGCGTGGACGCGGCTGGAAAAGGCGCTTGCGGCGCGTCCGGCCGAGCCGCGAAAACTGATCCTGCCCGATCCGGCAGGCGCGATTTCCGCGCAGGATGTTTTCTTCATGGCGCCGAATGCCCGGCCCGGCACGGAGCCCATCCTCAAGCGGCTGAATTTCGCGATCGGCGCCGGCGAAGTGTTGGCCATCGTCGGCCCGAGCGGCGCCGGCAAATCGACGCTGGCGCGGCTGCTCGTGGGTGCCGTCCAGCCGACCGGCGGCTCCATCAGGATCGACGGCGCCGACCTCGGGACGTGGGACGAAAGCCAGCTCGGAAAGCATGTCGGCTACCTCGCGCAGGAGGTCGAGCTCTTTCCGGGATCGATCGCGCAAAACGTCGCCCGCTTCGATCCGGAGGCGGACGATGCCGCGATCGTGGACGCGGCACGGCGCGCCCAGGTGCATGAGCTGATCCTGGCGCAGCGCGACGGCTACCAGACCATGATCGGCCCGTCGGACAGGGCGCTGTCGGGCGGCGAGCGCCAGCGGATCGGGCTGGCGCGTGCATTCTACGGCAATCCGCGGCTCCTGGTGCTCGACGAGCCCAGTTCCCATCTCGACGGTAGCGGCGAGGCAGCGCTCGAGGCGGCGCTTTCGGCCGCGCGGACGGCCGGCGTCACGGTCATCGTGATCACCCATCAGCCTTCGATCGCCGCTGCTTGCGATCGCGTGATGCTTTTGCGCGGCGGCATGATCGAAGCCTTCGGGCCAAGCAGCGAGATACTGCGGCGCTCGGTCATCGGCAAGGGCGTCCAGCAGAGCACGGTGGTGACCGGGTCGTTCGTCCCGACGATCCGCGCGGGCGGCAGTTTCGGATCGTGAGATGACGACACAGAGCATCGCCTGGGACAGCCAGCCACGCACCGACATAAGACGCGTGGCCCTCACCGGCTATGCAGCCATGGCGCTGCTGGCGGGCGGCTTCGGCTACTGGGCCGTCAGCGCCCCCTTGTCGGGAGCGGTGATTACGCAAGGCACGATCTCGGCGACCGGCGGAAACATCCAGATCCAGCATCGCGAGGGGGGTATCGTCCAGGCGCTGCTGGTCCATGAAGGCGATCGCGTGCAACTGGCCCAGGATCTGGTCGTGCTGGATCCAACGGCTGCGCAGGCCGAGCTCAACCGGCTGACAAGACAGTCGATCGCGCTCAGGGCAAGTGCGGCGCGGCTGGAGGCGGAACGCGACGGGTTGGACAGGCTGGCGCCAATCGCCGAAGCGGCGCCGGCACCTTTCCAGTCCGATTTCGAGATCCTGATTCGAGAACAGCAAAAGGAATTCGACGCCAGGCTCGCCCGGTTCCGGTCGGAACAATCTATCCTGGCACAACGGGTCGCCATGCACCGGCAGTCGCTGGTGGGATTGCAGGCCCAGAAACAGGCCATTCAGCAACAAGCCGAAGTCGTCAAGAAAGAACTCGGCATCAAGACCAGCCTGCTGGACAGGGGCCTCACCAACCGTACCGAATACTCCCAGCTGTTGCGCAGCGAGGCCGATCTCATCGGGCAAGCGGGGATGCTGGAGGCCAATCTGGCGACGGCCAATACCCAGATCGTGGAGGCCCAGGAGCAGACCGAGCGCCTGACCACCCAACGCGTCGAGGAGGCGCTGACGAAACTCGACGACGTTCGCTCCAATCTGGCCGATGTCGAGGAACAGATCAGGGCGGCGGAGGCGGTGCTGCGGCGAACGACGATCAAAGCGCCGGCGGCAGGCATCGTGGTGTCATCGACCTACAATTCCAAGGGCAGCGTGATTGCCCCAGGCGAAAAGATCATGGAAATCCTGCCCACCGCGTCTGGCCTGGTCGTCGATGCGAAGCTGCGGCCGAAGGACATCGATCAGGTCCGTGTCGGCCAGCCGGCGAAACTGCGATTGTCCGCCTTGAACGCGCGGCTCACGCCCGAGGTTTCAGCCACCGTGACACAGATTTCGGCGGATCGGCTCATCGATCCGGCCACGCGAGAACCGTATTTCCGCGCCAAGCTGACGATTGCCGCCGACCTGCCGCCCGGCGTGAGGCGCGACCAGCTTTATCCCGGGACGCCTGTCGAGGCGTTCATCAGCACGGGCGATCGCACTTTCCTGGAGTATCTCTCGCGGCCGATGCTCGATTCATTTTCGCGCGCTTTCGCGGAGCAGTAGATCGAGGACCGGCAGTCAACCGGCGCTTGGACATTTGAACGGTCAGCGCACCACTTCGCGGTGGCCGCTGGCCAGGCGGGTGGCGATCAGCTTGTCGATGCGGCGGCCGTCGAGGTCGACCACCTCGAAGCGCCAGCCTTGCGCATCGACGCACTCGCCGGTCGCCGGCAGATGGTGCATGTGCGACAGCACATAGCCGGCGACGGTCTCGTAGTCGCGGTTCTCCGGCAGGTCGATGCCCAGCACCTCGGCCATCTCGTCCGCCTGCATGTAACCGGCGAGCAGCCATGAGCCGTCGTCGCGCTGGACGGCGCTTTCTTCCTCGCCGGCCTCGAGGTCCGAGCGGAAGACGCCGGTGATGGCTTCCAGAATGTCGGCGGGCGTGACGATGCCTTCGAAGTGGCCGTATTCGTCATGCACAAGCGCCATCGGCACGTCGCTCTCCTTCAGCTTCTGCAGCACGTCAAGGGCGTCGGCCTGGTCGTGCACGATGGGTGCCGCGCGCACGTATTTGCGCGGGTCGAGCGCGCGGCCGCCGAGCAGTGCGGCCAGCACGTCGCGCGTCTGGATGACGCCGATCATGGCGTCCACCCCGCCGTCGCCGGCGGGCAGGCGCGAATGCTGGGTGTCCATCAGCAGCTTGCGGATGGTGGTTTCATCGGACTGCAGGTTGATCCAGTCGACATCGGTGCGCGGCGACATGACGGCGCGCACGGCGCGGTCGCCAAGCCGCATGACGCCGGCGATCATGCGCCGCTCGTCGGATTCGATGGTGCCGTGATGCTCAGCCTCGGCGACCAGCATCTTGATCTCCTCGTCGGTGACCTTTTCCTCGCTCTCGCCACGCTGGCCGAGCAGCCAGAGCACGGTACGGCCCGAAATGTCGAGCAGGAAGACCAGAGGCGCCGAGATGGTGGCGAGGATGGTCATCGCCGGCGCGGCTCTCACGGCAACGCGCTCGGGATCGCGCAGCGCGATCTGCTTGGGCACCAGTTCGCCGATGATCAGCGAGGCGTAGGTGATGATGGCCACGACGATGCCGACGCCGAGCGGATCGGCGATGGTCTCGCGGATGCCTGTCGAGGCCAGATATTGCGCCAGCCTTTGGCCGAGCGTGGCACCGGAAAAGGCGCCAGAGAGCACGCCGACGAGCGTGATGCCGATCTGCACGGAGGACAGGAATTTGCCCGGATTGGAGCCAAGCGCCAGAGCGCGGCCGGCACCCTTGACGTTGCGGTCGATCATCGCCTTCAGGCGAGCCGGCCGCGACGAGACGATGGCGAGTTCGGACATCGACAGAAGGCCGTTCACGCAGATGAGGACGACCACGGTGGCGATTTCAACGTATAACATGAGGGGTCAATAGCATTGCCGCACGGCTTTCGAAAATAGTCGGCGACCATTTTAAAAAGATGACGGCGATACGGGCCGATCAGACGGCATCCCAGGGCGGCGACGAGAAGTGCGCGACCAGCGCGTCGACGACGACCCGCACCTTGGGCGTCAAGGCTCGTGTCACCGGCCAGATGGCATGGACGGAAATGTTTTCGACCAGCGTGTCCACCAGCACCATTTCCAGCGCGCCGCTCCTGAGGCTGTCCGCCACCAGCCAGGTCGGCAGGAAGGTGATGCCGCATCCGGCAAGGACCGCGCCCAGCATCGGCTCGCCATTGTCGAGCACCAGCCTTGCCCGCGGCGTGAATTTCGCGACATGGCCATCGGCTTGCCTGATGCTCCAGGCGTGGGCGACGCCGTTGCGGGTGTAGCCGATCAGGTCATGGCCGGCGAGGTCCTCGATCGTCCGTGGCCTGCCGTTTCTGTCGAGATAGGCGGGGGCGGCGCATATGGCCGAGCGCTGGGTATAGAGCCGGCGTGCGGCGAGCGACAGGCTGTCGTCGAGGTCGCCCATGCGGACCGCGAGGTCGATGCCTTCCTCGATGAGGTCGACGCGGCGGTCGTTGAAGGAAATCTCCATGGCCAGATCGGGAAATCGCCTGGAAATGTCGAACAGCACAGGCGCCACGCAGCGGTGGCCGAAGGCCGAGGGCAGGTCGACCCGAAGGCGGCCCGAGGGCACCTGCCGGCGCGAGGCCAGCAGCGCCTGGGCGGCTTCGATCTCGGACAGCGCCCTGACGCAGGCTTCATAATAGCACAGGCCTTCGCTGGTCGGGCTGAGGCTGCGCGTGGTGCGGTTGAGCAAGCGGATGCCAAGGCGCTGTTCCAGCTGCGCGACCGATTTGCCGACCGCCGATTTCGTCACGCGCAGCCGCTCGCCGGCGCCGGTGAAGCTTCCGGCCTCGATCGTTTGAACAAAGGCGACGATGCCTTGCAGATCCGCGGATTCCATCGATCTATTCCAATTGTAGAAATCTGATCACCAACTCGTTTCCGATTATGGATCATGGAAGCGCTTTTTTCCACAGTAAAATTGCGTAAATATCCCGCCAGCCATGCAATCGGGAGCAGACGCAATGAAGAGCGACATCAACAGATCCTGGCGGATGACCGGCTTCGGCCTGCCCAGGCTGGAATTGGCCGAAGGGAGGGTTCCCGAGCCCGGGCCGCATGAACTGCTGGTGCGGATCAAGGCCATATCGCTGAACTACAAGGACAGGATGATCGTCGATGGCGTGCTGATCCCCGACCTTGCCTTTCCATTCGTGCCGACCTCCGATGCCGTTGGCGAAGTGGTGGCGGTCGGCGGCGGTGTCAGCCGTTTCCGGACCGGCCAGCGCGTGCTGGGGCAGGTGATTGCCGACTGGCCGGATGGCGATGCGCCGCCGGTGCTGCACCAGCACACGCTGGGATCGTCGCTGCCCGGCACGTTGAGCGACTATCTGCTCCTGCATGAGGACGCCGCCGTGCTGGCGCCGCCCTCGCTCAACGATGCGGAGGCTTCGACGCTGCCGATCGCGGCGCTGACGGCCTGGTTCGCCATGGCCGAGGCGACACGACCGGTGCCCGGCCAGACCATTCTGATCCAGGGCACCGGCGGCGTTTCCCTGTTTGCGCTGCAATTCGCCCACGCCTTCGGCCTGCGCGCCATCGTCACGTCAAGCAGCGACGGCAAGCTCGAGCGGGCAAAGACGCTCGGCGCCTGGCAGGTGATCAACTATCGCGCCAAACCGGCATGGGACGAGGTGGCGCGTGAGTTGACGGGTGGCGCCGGCGTCAACCATATCCTCGAAATGGTCGGCGGCGACAATGCGCGGCGATCGCTCGACGCGTTGGCCGCCGATGGGCGGCTGTCGATCATCGGCCTGCTGGGCAGCATGGAACTCAGCTTTCCCATCGTGCCCTTCCTGCGCAACCGTATTGTCGTGCAAGGCATTTCGATCGGCCATCGCCGCGCCTTCGAACGGATGAACGAGGCGATCGAGGCGCTGGCGATCAAGCCGGTCATCGACAAGGTCTTTGGTTTCGACGAGGTGCCGCGGGCCTTCGAGCATCTGGAGAAGGGGCCGTTCGGCAAGATCGTCATCGCCACGGCCTGACCTGTGATCACCGCAACTGCTTCAGCACGCCGACGATCGCCCTGCCATCGGTGAAATAGGGGTCGCCGCCACCGTTGCGGCCGGTTTTGGTGGCGCCGATGCCCGCCAGGTCGCTGGTCGAGGACAATAGGCCGGCGGCATTGAGATCGCCGATCACAAAGTCGCGTTCGGCATCGATGTCGGGACCGATATGATGGGTGATGGCGCCCGTGTCGTGGCTCAAGCCGACACCGCGATCGAAGCTGGCGGCGCCCAGCCAGAGCGGCCTGCCATCGTCGCCGACCGTATCCGTCCGCCAAAAACGGATGTGGTGGCGCCGGTCAGCACTGTCGCCGACCGGCTTTTCGAAAGCGAGTTCCTGGGCGCGGCCCTCGAACAGCAGGCGGCTCACCGGGGCATCGGGATAGGGGCGGGAAAACAGGACACTCTCGCCGATATCGATGGCGGTCCTCAAGGTGACGGCGTCGGCGGTGTCCCAGCCGGCGACGGCGAAAGCGTGCACCAACTCCTTCTCCGTACCGACCAGGCCGACATTGATGGGATCGCCGGGAATGCCTTGCGGCGTGTGGGTGACCATTTCGAAGCGCTGGTTGCGAAAGCCGCGATCGCGCAATGTCCAGAATTCCGGCGCGGCGACATAGGCGAGCGCCACATAGGCGGCCAACAAGGCCGCTACCCAGATCGTAATGCGTCGTCGAAGGCTTCCGTGGATCATCTACTCACTGTCTCGTTGCTGCCACCATGCCTTCGTCATCCTAGGGCGGAGCAAGGAGCGAAGCGACGCAGCGCAGACCCTAGGATCCATGCCACGACAACGGCCGAAGAATACAGCGGTTCAGAATGAGCGGAACTGCCTGAGAGTGGACACACGTTCTTCTGATAGCATCTCACCGTCGCACCTGCTCAGGGGTCACGGCATGGATCCTAGGGTCTCCGCGACGTCGCTTCGCGACTGCTCCACCCTAGGATGACGAAGTACCGGCTCCGGCTAAATTCCATCGTCCTTGATTGCGGTGCTCTACCGGCAGGCGCGATAACCGTTCTTGCGGTTCTTGATGTCGAAGTGGAAATGGTTGCGGTGGTCGTAATTGTAGCCGGGGCCGAGCACGGTGGTGAAATACTGGCAACCGTCGGCGCGCACATTGTTGAGGAAGCCCCGGGTGCGGAAGGCGAACAGGCCGGGCTTGCGCACGTCGATGTCATCGCCATTGTTGAGTTCGATGCTCATGACGTCGAGCGCGTTGCCCTTGCCGTGCTCGGACAGCACGCCCTCACCGGCAATGTTGCGGCAGGAATAGCTCGAGCCCTGGTGGATGGTCCTGACGCCGGAGAAATAGCGCCAGCGGGCGGAGGGAACGAGTTCGTTCTTCGTCCAGGCGGCGAAGGTGGCGGCCATTTCGCAGGTCAGCGTCGCGGCGGGTTTCATCTGGATGCTGCCGATTGCGGTGACCTTGACCGGATAGTCGATGCCGCACTGGCCTTCATGGATCGGCGCCAGGTCGGTGTAGGCGACATCGAGGCGCTTCAGCTGCTGGCGGCAATCGGTTTCGCTGGCTGGGATTTGCTCCACCGGCGACATCGGTTCATCCATGCGTGGATAGGCGGCCTGCGTCATGTAGGGATTGGACGGGACAAGCCTCTGCATGCCCGTATATTGCGGCACGGCCGCGGTCTGCGAGCCGACATCGACGGCGGGCTGCAACGACAGCACGCTGCCAGTGTTGCAGGCCGAAACCGCGGCCGTCCCCAGACCGGCGGCCAGCAGCGATGCAGGTTTCAGTTGCCGCGCGGCGGCGCGGAAAACGGCGCGAAATGTGCCGGCCATTGGCGGAATCCTGTTGGATATCCGGCATTTTAACGATCAAGGGTAAAGGAAAACTCAGCGCCCGCGTTCACGCCTGCGGCTGAAATGCGGCAGCGAGCCTGTAACAGCCGCATTATTGGCAGAACGTGCCGCCATGCCGGCGCGGTTCGAGATCGAGATGGAAGTGCAGCGCGTGGTCGGCGTCGGCGCCGGGGCCGAGCACGGTCTTGAATGGTCCGCAGGCGGCCTTGCGCACGGCGTCGAGGAATTTGCCGTCCTTTTCCGGCGGTGTCGGGCCGACCTCGATCGTCTTGCCGTCGGACAGCGTAAAGCTGGCGATGTCGAGCGCGTTGCCGAAAGCATGTTCCGACAGTTTGCGCGTGCCGTGGCGCGGCCGGCAGACGAAGGCGGATGCCTGGCTGATCGATTTCAGGTCCGCGCCGAATTCGGCTTTCGCGGCCGGCTGGATGACGTCGGCGGCAAAACGCACTGCCGCCTCCGCCATCGGGCAGTTGAGTTCGGTGCCGGGGGCAATCGCGATCGACTTGCCGAGCGACTTCAGCACGATCGGGTAGGGGATCGAGCAGCCGATTTCGGGATTGCTCTCGGCTTTGTGGTCCTCGAATTCGACGCCGAGCGTCTTCAGGCGCTCGCGGCAGGCGACTTCCTCAGCCGGCATCTTGTCGGCGGGGAGATCGGCCGAGCGCGGATCGGGCAGCATCTTCTCCTCGTCGCCCGCTTCCGCCGGTTTTGGCGTCGGCTGGGGGGCGACGGCCGGCGGCTGAGGCTCGGGCGTCGTGGTGTCGGGCTTAGGCGTCGGTGTTGGCACCACGGCTGGCGGCTCCGGCTCGCTGTCCGTTTCGGCTGGTGGTTCGGGCGGTGTCTGGCTTTTCTGATGGGACTCTTCGTCCTTGAGCAGATCGGGCGCTCCGCCGCTCTTTGGACCTTCGGTGTTCCGGTCCTGCGTCTTTGGAGCGTCTACCTTTGGGGCGTCCGCCGGACGTGGCTCGGGCACCGGAACATCGGCGGACGGCTGGGCATCTTGCGTTTTTTGCGGTGCGGGTTTTGGCGCGATATGCTGCCTGACCCGCGCTCTCGACTGTCGCTTGCCTCTTGGCCGCAGCGGCTGGTCGGCCCGCTGCGTCAGCGGCTGATCCACGCGCGGGCTTAGCGGCCCGTGGTGTCTGTGACGATGTCTGGCGTCGGCCGGCGTTACCAGCAGAACCGCCGCCGCCAAAAGCAGCGCCAGAGTGCAGAATCGGGAAAAGCTCAGCGTTGCCATCGCTCGGAAACGGCGCCGGTCGGCTGAAGTTGCCTGGACAGGCCCTTCGACCCGATCACAATCGGTTACCTCCGCGTTACGCGCCGATCGCTTCCAGCCCCTCTTCCAGCAAGTCGGCGAGCAGCGGCATGCCGAGCAGGTATTTCGCCGTGCGTTTGTTGGCCCGCTCCCGCGCCGTCGCCACCGCTTCGGCCCATTCCGAGGGGTCGTAGTCGCCGCGGCCGACCCAGGCCAGCGCGATCAGCTCGGCCGCCTCGTCGATATTGAGGTCGTTGATCAGCTCGCGCAGCTCTTCCTCGGTGAGGTTTTCCGAGCTTTCCTCGGCAAGGCCGTCATGGTGATGGTTGTCATGCCTGTCGCCGTCGAACTCGACCTCGTGTTCGGCGCCGTCGGCATAGTCCTCGTTAACGGCCGCGCTCAGCGCCTTGGCCTTGAGAATGAACAGCCGCACGGTGTCGGGTCCGATCGTCAGATCCCAGGTCTTTTCACGCCGCCGCTGCACGGGCCTCTCCGTCAGTCGTTTGCCGGATGATACCGGATTTGCGGCATCCGTCACCTCATGTTCTCCAGGCGGGCTTTTTTCCGGGATGAAACGCGGACTGCTCGGCGTTAGTGTGGCATTGTCACAGCCTCAGGAGGTTTCCATGCATAAAAGAGTGCTTATCCAGGCGGCGAGCGCGCTTGTCGCTCTGCAGTTCCTCGCCGTTCCGGCGTTTGCCGCCGGCAGCAGCGGTGGCAGCGACCAGACTGTCACCCAATGCAAAAAGGGCGAGGTCTGGGATAAGAAGAAGCAGAAATGCGTGCCGCCCAAGGAAGGCATGCTGGACGACGACAGCATCTATGATGCGGGCCATGCACTGGCGATGGCCGGCCGCTACGACGAGGCGATCTCGGTTCTCGTTCTGGCCGCCAACAAGCAGGATCCGCGCATCCTCAACTATCTCGGCTATTCGCACCGCCATTCCGGCCGCGTTACCGTCGGCCTCGGCTACTACGAGGAAGCGCTGCGCATCGACCCGAATTACACGCTGGTGCGCGAATATCTCGGCGAGGCGCATCTACAGATCGGTGACCTGGCCGGCGCCCAGCAGCAGCTGACGGAGATCGAAAAGCGCACCGGCAAGGGTTCGCGCGAATACGGCATGCTGTCCGAGCAGATCGAACATTTCATGAGGAGCTGATCGGGCACCATGGTTTCTCGAAGCGGCCGCGAGCGATCGCGGCCGTTTTTGTTCGCTCCATTCCACAGCCACCTTCGCTGACAAAAGAAGGGATGATTTTGGCAAAACCGATTTTTGAGCGTGAAAAGCCCGCAAAGATTGCTATATTCAGGGAAATTGCGGTGAAACGGTTCCGTTAGCCCGAGGCTGCCGGACCGTTTTCTTTTTGTACCCAACGACAAGGCTTCCCCCGAAACGCGGGGGCGGCGGCAGGAAAGGTCAGGCACTATGAACAAGGTCCCGATGACAGGCGAGGGGTTCGCGTCATTGAAGGAAGAACTGCGTTGGCGCCAGCAGGAAGAGCGGCCGCGCATCATCGAGGCGATCTCCGAGGCGCGCTCGCATGGCGACCTGTCCGAAAATGCCGAATACCATGCCGCGAAAGAGGCGCAGAGCCTCAATGAGGGCCGCGTCAACGAGCTCGAGGATTATATCGCGCGCGCCGAGGTGATCGACGTCACCAAGCTCAGCGGCGACAAGGTCAAGTTCGGCGCCACCGTGGTGCTGGTCGACGAGGACACCGAGGAGAAGAAGACCTACCAGATCGTCGGCGACCAGGAAGCCGACGTGAAGTCCGGCCGCATCTCGATCTCTTCGCCCATCGCGCGCGCGCTGATCGGCAAGGAAGTCGGCGACGCCATCGAGGTCAACGCGCCTGGTGGCGCACGCGGGTACGAAATCGTCCAGGTGCAGTTTATCTGAGGGCGTCGGCTGGGTGCGGCTCCGCGCTGACAGGCGCTATTCGCGCGAAGGTTTGCGCCGCCCCTTGTATCTGCACGAGATGATTTTTGTGCGATGGAAGCGACTGAGCCTCGGGCCGGATGGCCATCCGGCCCGAGGCTTGGCGAAGTCGCCCGCTGCCCCTCCGGCTACAACCGTCAAT